>NZ_AZRM01000016.1 GCF_002895605.1 Petrotoga miotherma DSM 10691 | reverse complement strand
TTTTCCCTAAAAACTTCTTCAATTCTAATTACTTTCCAATTTTTTGAAGAATTACTTCGATTTTCAAAGAGCATTTTGGATAATTATCCAATATTTTAGTTCTTTTTCTTCTTGCCTTAACTTACTTTACCTTTAGTTAATCGTTGCTTTGACCTATTTCTGAAGTGGGTATGAATGGCTTTTATAACCTTTTTTGTTGTCTTGAATGTTTTAACTAGCTCTATATTTGATGGACAAATGTAAGAACAAGCACCACATTCTATACAATCCATAATTCCATTTTCTTGTGCTATGTCATTTTTCCTAGCATCAGCAAGTTTTTTTAGATAATAAGGTTGTAGCCCTATAGGGCATGCTTTAACGCAAGAAGCACATCTAATGCATGGATATTCATGTTTTTGTGGTATTTCTTCTTTTGTTAAAACGGTGATTGCATTATTTCCCTTGAAAGTTGGTAAATCAATATTGGGTAAAGGTAATCCCATCATTGGCCCGCCATAGATTATTCTATCGATCTTTTCCTCTTCAACGATTTCTACTTGATTTAAAAGATCTGAAACCTTAGTTCCAATTCGGAACCAATAGTTACCGGGTTTTTTAACGCCCCCGCTCAAAGTGATTCCGCGTTCAACCAAAGGTTTTCCATTGATTACTGCATCATAAATTGCATAGGTAGTGGAAACGTTAAAAACTAAAGTCCCTGCATCTATAGGTAACCCTCCTGAAGGGACTTCCCTTTTAGTGACAGCTTTGATTAATTGTTTTTCTGCACCTTGAGGATATTTTGTTTTTAAAATTGCAACCTCGATATTTTCGTTTTTTAAAGCGTTTTTCATAATTTTTATCGCTTCAGGTTTGTTTTCTTCGATGCCCACATAAATTTTTTCTGGATTAACTATATATTCTATTATTTTTATTCCTTTTATGATTTCTTCTGTGTATGTTCTCATCATCATATCATCGACAGTTATGTATGGTTCACATTCTGCCCCATTGATTATTAAGTAATCGACTTTTTTGCCTGGGGGTATACTTAATTTTACATGAGATGGGAACATAGCACCCCCTAATCCCACTATACCCGCTTTTTTAACAATGTTAATTATTTCTTCCTTTGAAAAATTTTTAAAGTTCTCATCGTGTTCAATATATTCCCAAATATCTTCCGAAGTTCTTTTTATGACTATTGCATTATTCTTTCTTCCTGTGGAGGCATTTATAAATGATTCTATTCCAACAACTTCCCCCGTAACAGAAGAATGTATGTTTGCTGAAATATTACCAGCAGTCTCTGCTACTAATTGCCCTGTTTTCACTTGATCTCCTTCTTTTACGATTGGCTTAGCAGGAGCTCCGAGATGGTTAGTTGTGAATAGGTATACAAAATCGGGCAAAGGCAGTTTTTCAAAAGGCTTATCCTTTGTAAAATGCTTTTTCTCGGGCGGATGTACGCCACCTTTAAAAGTTAATATTGGCACAAGGGAACCTCCTTTTTGTTTTTTAACAAACTAATAATTGAAAATCTATATGAATTACTTAACTAGTATTCTAAAAGCTTTTTAAAAGGTTCAAAAATCTTTCGACAATTATTATAGCACGAAAGAATGTTCTAATTTCAACGACTTATAAAGTTTTTAAAAAAAATTATTACATTTATGTATATTAATTGTTTTTTCATATTTATTTAATATTGTCACGCTATAATATTTAACAGAGATATAACTGTTTGTTCTAAAATAGACTACTTATTTTTAAAAGCACCTCTAGGATTTTATCATATAATTTATTAATTTCTTTATTCTAATTTTTTAATAGAAGGTGAGTTTTTATGATAGAAAAAGGCAAAAGTGCGAACTTTGAATCGAAAAGCACAGATTTTTCCCAAGTTGATAAAAGCTCAAAAGTCGAAAAATATTCCTTATCTTTAACTATTAAAAAAAGTCCTACTGTCATCACTGATGAAATATTAAGGAAAATCAAAAAAAAGCTATCGAAGGATCGGAGTTCAGTAACTTTTGAAGAAATTGATGAATCTATTCCTACCCAAATGCGTGAGAATTTTACACTAGAATTTTTAATAACTTTTTACAATGAATTAAAGAAATCTAATATTTCTGTAGTAGATAGTTCAATACGTCACTTTTATGAAGATGATGAAGAAAAAGATTTGCAGACTAATGAAGAATATAAAGATTCTGAAGAATACGAAGAGATTTTCGAAGATTTTTCTGATGTTGAAGTCGAGATGTGTGATAATATTTCGTTGCAGGATCCAATTAAAATATATCTGAAAGAGATTAGTAAGAGCAAATTATTAACACCTTCACGAGAAAGAAAGCTTGCAAGAAAGGCCCAGATGGGAGATAAAAGAGCCAGAGAGGAGCTTATAAAAGCTAATCTTAGATTAGTTATCAGTATTGCTAAAAGGTATGTTGGTCATGGATTAGGCTTTTTGGATCTCATACAAGAAGGAAATATAGGTTTAATGAAAGCTGTCGCTAAATTCGATTGGAAAAAAGGTTACAAATTCTCTACTTATTCTTATTGGTGGATACGCCAGGCAATAACAAGAGCGATTGCTGATCAGGGAAGAACCGTAAGAATCCCAGTTCATTTGGTAGAAACAATAAATAGAATGAATAGGGTGGTAAATAAGTATGTTCAAGAACATGGTGAAGTGCCTGATTTAGAAGAACTCTCTGTTTTGATGGACAAGCCTGTAGATAAGATGAAAGAGGTATTAATTAGTGCTAAAAATATATTCTCCTTAAATGCTCCAGTTTCTAACGACGTAGATGCTGAAGGAGAAACTGAGGTGCTCGATTTTATTGACTCTGAATCACCTACTCCCGATGAAGAAGGAAGAAAGATGGTTATTCGTCAAAAAATGGAAATGATCATCGATACGCTCTCACCTAAGGAAGCCATGATACTAAAAATGAGATATGGTTTCGTGGATGGGAAACAAAAAACGCTCGAAGAAGTTGGAGAATTTTTTAACGTAACAAGAGAAAGAATAAGGCAAATAGAGTCTAAATCTATCAGAAAATTGAAACATCCCGCTAGAAAAAAGATGATAGAAAATATTATGCAGGAATATTAGAAGCATATTTTTAAGTTTCAAATCTATTGACAAAGTAATTGATGGTTGATATAATTACTAAGGATTTGAAAATGAAAAGATACTATTGGCCCCATAGGATAACGGCTAGTCCATTGGATTCTCAGTCCAAGAGTCAGGGTTCGATTCCCTGTGGGGCTGCCAGAAATAAATATCGGGTAGGAAATAGATAAAATTTTTATCAACTTCCTACCCGATTAAATTTAGTAATTTTGAGGCAAATCTATTTAATTTAAGGGAAGGGTATCATCACAATTTTTCCGTAGGAATGGTTCCACATTCAAGGACATGATTGTAAAGATTAAAAGAGCTATCAACAGCTGATTTCAATGTATAACCTTTTATGATATTACTGATAAAATTAGCTTCAAAAGCTGACACTGCCTCTTCAAAGTACTTTTTTTCTTTAACTTTAACTTCATATATTTTTCTGTCAAAAGAGATCGCATCTTTTGCTAAAATTATCTTATTATTGGCTTTTAACTTGCTACTTTTTTCTGCTAATTGTCTATATGCCTTTTTAGAGCTCAAAAAAAGATAATCACATGTAAATTTATCAATTTCATCTATACAAAATTCCCGTAAATCAACAAATATTCTTCTTTTTACCTTAGTTAGATCAATTATCTTTTTGTTCCAGGAGTTATACACTATAAAAAGATTTTTAATATTGTACAGATATTCGGTAATAAATTCAGGTTCTACCTTTAAAGTTGTATTACGAAAATCTATGTATTCAGTATTTTCTTCTATGTTTCTGACTTTTCTTGTATTTCCCCCAGCTTTGTCCATCCAAATAATAGGAATTTCTTTTGTTTGAAAAATTTTTAATATTAATTCAATATATTCATCAGAACTTAAAAAATCAAATATCGATGGTTTGAGATGAAAATAATCATTCAAATAAATAACAACCCTTCCCCCTGGACCTGCTACCTCAGTTGTTATTTTGATATTATCTTTTATTTTTTTTATAATATGTTCGATTTCTATACCACCTAAAACACCAATATCAGGAAGATTTTCTCTACTGATTATGGAAAGAACTTGTTCTTGATATTGGTAAGCAGTTTTCAATTATATTTCCTCCCCCAATGTTTTGAATACTGTGCTTAGTGTCGATGTAAGTGCTTTTATTAATTGTGACCATTTTTCGAGGGGTAGATCACTACTTTTCTATAAGGTTCTAGCCCTATTGAGGTGGTGTGTAATTTTGGATAATTATAATTTATGTACTTGTGAATTATTTTTCTTTCAAAAGAAAACATGGGAGCCAATTCTACCTTGTCATTAGTCGTTATTGCCTTTTTGGCCGCATTGTCTGCTATTAGTTCTAAGCTTTTTTTTCTTTTCTTTCTATAATCTCCAACATCCAATTTTACATCACATTTGGTATCTGTCATTCTATTGACATAAATCATGGTTAAATGCTGTAAAGCTCCAAGGTTCCTTCCTTGTTTGCCTATTACTTTACCTAAGTTTTCCCCCTCTAAAAAAACTCTCAAGGTCTTATTGTAATAATTTATATTGATATCAACATCTTCCTCAAAATAGGAAAGAATATTTTTCAAGAAATCTTTTACTCTATTGACGAGATATTTTTCGTTAGGATAAGCTTCGATAATGAGAGGCTTTTTACCTATTCCAAAAAGAAACCCCTTGGAAGGTTCTTGAATAATCTTATAAGAAATCTCATCGATACCTGATGCGTTAAAATCTGATTTTGCTTTTTCTAAAACCGATTCCAAATCAGTTCCTTCAAATTTCGTCTTACCTTGTAATTTAAGCAATTATCATTTCACCTCCTGACAGGCTTTGGACCCAAACCAACGAGTTGTCTAATAGTAATACCTTTGACATTGTAAATCCTATTGTACACAAATGTCAACAAAGTTTGTATTACCATGTTCAGTGAATAATAAATGAATACCCCGACGGGTAATGCAATTAAAATGAAAGGGAACACCACAGACATAATTACCGACGTCCATGCGCTCCTGGCATCTTGGGACATTAAAAGGGCATTTATTAAAGAAGCAATTATAGCTATTAATAGTAAGAAAAAATTGGCTTGGAAACCACCTTGAGAAAGATCTGTCCAAAAGAGAAATCTGGGGTTGTATGCATAACTGCCTTCAAAATAGTAGATTACTTGCCATAGTATGACCATAATAGGCAGAGGAATCAAAGAAGTCAAACAACCTCCAGCTGGGTTAACTCCTTTTTCTTTGTACAGTTTCATCGTTTCTTCTTGTTGTTTCTGAGGATTCTTATATTTTTTCTTTATTTTTTCAAGCTCTGGTTGTAACTGTTTCATTTCGATCATGGATTTCTTTTGTCTCCCATATACAGGGAATAGTATTGCATTTACTATGAGGGTGAAGAGTATTATAGCCCAACCGAAATTACCTGTCACTTTAAATAGCCACCAGAAAAAGTTCACGAACCAATAAAAAATATTAGTAAAAGGTCCAAATTTACCTAAATCCTGCATTAAATCGATTATAGTAGAGTAAGTATTTCCTTCTTCTATACCGTCAAAAGTTTCTTTTATAAAAATTTTTTTGGTAGGACCCAAATAAGAAATTATTTTGTGATCTGAATAATTTAATGGAGTTAAATATTGGTTTTGAGAAAATTCTATCTCTTCAGGGGTATAGATGGCTAACGTAGAATCTAAGGCTTCACCTGTTAAAACGGATTTATCAATGTATGAAACAAAAACATTACCGCTGTATCTTATTCCAGAAGAAAAGGATATGCTCGGTAAAACAACGTATCTATTCAAATTTTTAAATTGAACATCAAAATGATAGTTAGGATCGTTATAAAACTTATAAATCTTCTGCCCTCCATTGGGGAAAAAGTAGTTTATTTCGATATAACTTTGATCTTCCGCCAATCTTATATTATAGTTACTTGGTAAAATTTCTGTCATATTTTGAGTATCTAAAATATTGTAACTATCTCCTGTGTACTCATAAACTAATTCATATTTTTTAGCTCTGCTATCATAGAGTTCGAAATTTAAAATATGCCCATTTTGATCTAACTTCAGTCTGTACAATTTCATTTCAATGTTAATTTCTTTATTTAGTGAACTTTCTGATACCATTATTTCAGGTATTGCAAAGGCTATAACGTTCAAAAATAATAGTAACATCAAAAAAAACAATCCTTTTTTCAAGTCATACACTCCTTCTGTGTTGTTTGTTTTTTTCTTTTTTATGAACAAAAAAATAAAATTTTTCGGGGACAGGGTCATAGCCCCCTTTGTGTAATGGGTTACACCTGATAAAACGTCTAAATCCCAAATACAAACCTTTAAACACCCCGAACTTTTCCACCGCTTCATAGGTATAAGATGAGCAGGTCGGTAGGTAAATACATTTGGGAGGGGTTGCAGGCGATATATGTTTTCTGTAAAAATCTATAGACTTGAGAACAAACTTTTTCATTCGTTTATCTTCCTCACCAACTTTAAAATAAGACTTTTTATTTGGAAATAATCTATTCTTTTAAAATTTTTGGATAATTCTTTTCTTGGAATAAATACGAAATCGTATCCTATTGGGAAAAAAATTTTGTTGGTTCTATATATTTCTCTGATGTATCTTTTAATTAAATTTCTAACAACTGCGTTGCCGAATTTTTTGTTCACAATTATAGCAATTCTGTTATAATCCATAGTATTTCGAACGTATATTATAACAAAATTATTGTCGATTAAACGCCCGCCCTTTTCAAAAACTCTTTTGAAATTTCTTTTTAATCGTAAACGTTCTTTTTTCTTGAAAGTTTGTTCTTCCATTAGACTGTTAAACGTTCTCTGCCTTTTGCTCTTCTTCTTCTTAAAACATTTCTTCCACTTGATGTTCTTTTCCTAGCTAAAAAGCCATGAGTTCTTTTTCTCTTTATCCTAGATGGTTGATATGTTCTTTTCATCTCTTCACCTCCAAATCCTTTTAAATTAAATGGTTTATTGAAAATAAAATTGCTATGTATTTGTGTAGAGTTGTTTAATCTATCTTAAAGACAGATATAACCAATAGAAGCTGAATATTTGCTTTTAAAGCTATCGAATATATTATAATGATTTAATGTTTTAATGTCAAGAAAGAGAAGTAACAATTTTTTTGGACAAATTTTTCTTAACAAAATACTAAACAAAACTAATACTAAATTAATTAAACAATGATAAAATTAAAAGTAGTTTTGTAGGGATTTTAGAAGTTCATGGGGTGAACAGAGATGAATATAGATTATGAATGTATTAATTGTCTTCTAAACCATTCTTCTGAGTTAATGGATAAAATTAATGCTAACTCTTCGTATTCTTCTAATAACATTTTTGATAATTACAAAAGGGTCATTCTAAAAACATTCGGTGAAGTGAATCCTACCCATACACCTTACTATTTGGTAAAAACATTTTATGATGCTTTTTTTGATATTTTTGGTGAAAATGATTACTTTCATTCAGAAAAAGCCGACTTGAACCAACTTTTTTTAGAGGTTTATGATGATCTGCTGGATTTTTGTTTTTCCAGCAAGGATCCTCTTTATACTGCCTTCAAATTATCACTGATGGGAGAGCTTTTTTGCCACAATTCGGAGAATTCCTTTGGTGAGTTAGAGATTGAAATTCAAAATTTTTATAACACAAAGAGGGTAGCAATAAACGATTTAGAAAAATTTAAAAAAGAGATTAAAAATGCTCATTTCCTGCTTTTTCTTCATAATTATGCTGGAGAAATAGTTTTTGATAAATTGTTTATAAGAGTATTAAAAGAATTAAACCCCAACTTGATTATTCATTCTGCTTTGAAATCTCGTCCAGTTTACAAATGTGCGACTAAAAAAGATGCCGATCAAATTTTTTTAAAGGAAGTTTCTATTCCTTTTGAAAGTGGGTCTAAATATTTGGGCACCGATTTAAGCTTCGTTAGTCGATCTTTCAAAAATATCTACGATGAAGCAGATATTGTAATAGCCAAAGGACAATCTAACTTTGAAAGTTTGGTTGATGAAAATACAAAAAAATCAATTTATTATTCTTTTGTTGTTAAGTGTAAAAAAATCGCCAAAAATCTTGATGTGAACAAAGAAGATTTAATATTTAAGCGAAGCTGAATTTTGGGTGCCAATTAATGTGTGATTGAAACCAACTCAAAAGGAGGGGAACAAAATGAAAAGAGTTTTAGGCATTTTAGTTGTTATGATTTTGGTTTTATCAGTATTTGCTGGACCTAACCATTTAGTGATTTTTCACATGAACGATACCCATGGACATGTGTGGGGAACGGAAGATGGTGGAGGATTCGCCAGAGCAGCTACTCTGATAAATCAAGCAAGAGAAGAAGTAGCTAAGGAAGGTGGAGCAGTACTTTTTCTACATGCTGGCGATGTAAACACAGGGATTCCAGAATCTGATCAGTTGGATGCAGTTCCTGACTTTTTGGCCTTACATTACATGGGTTTGGATGCTATGGTTTTGGGTAATCACGAATTTGACAAGCCTTTTGAAGTGCTTGAGAAGCAGTATGAAGTAGCACAATTTCCGTTCTTAGGGGCAAATTTTGTCGATGAAAAACGTGGCGGACCAGTTTTTGAACCATATGTTATAAAAGATTATGGTGATTTCTCTGTTGGAATTATTGGTCTTGTTACAGAGCAAACAAAAGTTTTAGAACCAATTTATTTAGGCGAGAATACAATTGTGGACGCAGAAGAAACTTTAAAAAAATATCTTCCAATTGTCCAAGAAAAAGCTGATGTAGTTATAGTCCTTGCGCACTTAGGTTATCATGCAGATGGAGGAAGGCCTAACTTGTCTGTTGAGTTCACTACCTCAGATGAGCTAGCTGAAAATGTACCCGGAGTAGATATTATAATAGATGGACATTCTCACACTTTGTTAGAAACACCTGTAGTAATCAATAATGTTATAGTAGCACAAGCTGGAGAGAATGCAGAGAATATTGGGAGAATAGATTTATGGATCGATGACGGTAGAATAGTCGATTGGAGGGGAGAAGTAATTCCACTTAAATCTGATATCCCTGAAGATCCTTTCATAAAAATGTTTACAGATGCTTTTTATCAACTTGGATCAGAGGCTTTGAATGAGGTTGTTGGAGTAACAAAAGTATATCTCGACGGGGAACGTGCCCACGTTAGAAGTGACGAAACGAATCTAAGCAATCTTATAGCAGATGGTATGATTTGGAAAACAGGTGCAGATGTTGCTTTAATGAATGGTGGTGGGATAAGAGCACCTATTGAGGCCGGAGAGATAACCTACAGAGACATATTAACCGTTTTGCCTTTTGGAAATACATTGTACGTTTTAGAATTGACTGGGAAAGATATTATGGATGTTTTAAATTATGCTGCTACAATTCCTGATGGCCAGGGAGCTAAGTTACATGTTGCAGGGCTAACTGCAGAAATGAAAGGTGGAAAAGCTACAAACGTAAAAATAAACGGTAAACCCATTGATTTGAACAAAACTTATAAGGTTGTTACCAACAACTATGTAGCTGCTGGCGGAGACGGTTATACAATGCTTGAAGGTAAACCTGGTTACGATACATACTTTAGAGATGCAGATGCGTTACGTGAATACATTGCTCACTTGGGAACTATTGAAGATTATACTTCTGAAGAGAGATTAATAGAATTAGATCAAGTTAAGTGAACACACAAAAAGGGGTGTAAGAAAAGACTACACCCCTTTTAGATTCTTCCAAAGTATTTATCTAAGGTTTTAAAGGTGATTTGGATCATTATCGGTCTACCATGTGGACAGGTTAGTAATTTTTTTTCAAAAATGGTTTTTAAGAGTGTCTCCATACCGGTAGGATTATCTTTAGTTTTTACAGCCGCTCTACATGCCATAGTAGCTAAGTTCTTATCAAGTATGTTTGATTGTTGATCAAAATTTGATATTCTTAAATCATCTGCTATCTCAAATATCAATCTTTCAGCATCATCAATTTTCACAAGGGAAGGGAGCCCTTTCACAATAATTTCTCTTTCGACTTCTTCTAATTTTATACCCAATTTTTCTAGGTGATCTTTGTTATCTAAAATTATCCCTCTTCTTACTTCGTCTAAAGATATTTTAAGAGGGGTAAGGAGAAGGTCGGAAGTAAGTCCACCTTTTTCGTATAGGTTTTCTTTTAAAATTTCGTATATATAACGCTCATGTGCGGCATGAAAATCTACTAAAAGTAATTTGTCTTCCCCTTCAACTACCAGATATCTTTCAGCAACTATACCCAAAATTCTTAATTTTTCAAAAGAATTAATTTTCTCAACAGGTGTAAACGTCTGATTCTTTTGATATTCAAAACCTTTAAAATCAAAGGTTTTTGATGGTTCATAAAGTTTATAATTATTATCAAAATGATTATGTTCTTCTTGAAGATCTTCTATTTCAGAGTTATTAAAAAATTCGTCTGTATGTTCAAAATAATCTGTTTTTGGAGTGTTTTGTGAAAAATTAACTTTTTGTGAGTCTTCGTTCTTGCTGTATAAATTTTGAACAGAAAACGAAGAAGTTTTTTTATTCGCATCAATTGTATCGCTACTACTTATAAATTCCATCGTAAAGTGAGTGTTTTTCTTAAGAGCCTCTCTTACAACTTTTTTAAGTAAAGAAGCTATCTTTTGTTCGTCCGTGAATTTTACTTCCAATTTTTGAGGGTGAACGTTTACATCAACCATATCTGGTGATATTTCTATGAATATTATTCCATAAGGATGAATTGATTTTTCTAGCATCTCACCGTAACCTTTTTCCAAAACGGAGTAGAGTGAGGCCGCCTTAATATACCTGTTGTTTACAAAAAAGTGTTGGGCGGTTCTATTATTTCTTCCAACTTTTGGTTGTGAAATAACTCCAGATATTTTGTACACTGAATCGTTGTGTTCAATTTCTATGAGATCGTCTTTTTTTAACTCGGGATATATTTTTAAACATTTTGTAATTAGATCCATATCAGAAGAAAATTTGTAGATTTCTTTGTTTTCTCTGATATATGTTAAGTTAATGTTGTTCGTAAAAGCAAACTTTTCTATAATCTCTGTAACGTATCTTCCTTCTGCAGAATCACTTTTAAGAAATTTTCGGCGTGCGGGAATGTTGAAAAAAAGATCCATAATCTCTATTTTCGTTCCATTTGATGAATTAACTCTCTTTTTTTCTATTATTTTTCCACCTAATATTTCCAACATTGTTCCAACTTCTGATTCAGATGGTTTGGAGGTCATTTTCATTCTAGAAACCCTTGAAATTGAAGAAAGTGCCTCACCTCTAAAACCAAATGTTTTTAGTTGATAAAGATCCTCAATGGAGAAAATTTTGCTTGTGGTATGAGGAAGAATAGATAATTCTAATTCATTTTCTGCCATCCCAATGCCGTTATCATCGACTTTGATTAACGACTTACCACCATCAAGTATTTCAACGGTGATGTTATCTGCTTGGGCATCTAAAGAATTTTCTACCAATTCTTTAACTACTGAGCTTGGCCCAGATACAACCTCTCCAGCCGCTATTTTCATTACTACTTCAGGGTTAAGTACTTTTATTTTCATAAAAAACACCTCTTCAAAGTATAACAGTTCATTTATTATTATATCATCTTTAAAAACTCAACCTCAAAAAATAGCGAATTTTTGTTATAATAAATACATATAGGAATTTTATAAGGGGGAAATGCAATTGAATATAGGAATGTTTTCCGATACTTATTTACCGCAAAAAAATGGAGTTGCTACCGCTATAAAACTCTATAAGGATGAAATGGAAAAAAGGGGACACAATGTATATCTATTTGTTCCAAAATATAAATTTGATTATAAAAGGAACGATGATAAAATCTTTGAATTTCCAGCTGTTAAGTTCCTCTTTGAGAAAGAGCAGAGGATTGCACTACCGTTTTCTCCAGAAATTTTTAAAATCAAAGAGTTAAACTTGGATATAATACATTCTCACGATCCTTTTTCTATGGGAATACTTGCAAGGGTTGTTTCACGTATGTTGAAGTTAAAACACGTAGCGACACACCATACCATGTATGATTATTATTTGCACTACCTACCATCGATAGTTAGACCGCAACCAGAATTTGTTCAAAAAATCATAAAAAATTGGTGTTTAAAAACGGATAAAATAATCGCTCCTACAGACAATATAAAAGAGACGCTTGTTGAATATGGTGTACCTTCCGAACATATAGTAACTATCCCAACTGGGATAGACTTAGCTTCTTTTGATAAGCCTATTAACTGGGATTTGAAAAAAGAATATCCACAAATAAAAGAAGATGACAGAATTCTTCTATTTGTAGGTAGGTTGGGGAAGGAAAAGAACATAAGTTTTCTTTTGAAGGTGTTTAAAAAAGTACTATTGGAAGAAATAAAAGTAAAATTCGTTATTGTTGGTGGAGGGTCGGAAAAAGAAGAGCTGGAAAAGTTAGCTATGGAGCTAAATATAGCTGATAATGTTATTTTTACAGGTTCACAACCAAGAGAAAAGGTAATAGATGCCTACAAACAAGCTTATTTATTTGTTTTTGCTTCTTACACTGAAACACAGGGATTAGTTATTCTTGAATCTATGGCTGCTGGTACTCCGGTAGTCGCTTTGGGTAAATTAGGTGTTTATGATATACTTTCTCAAGAAGATGCGGGTGGAATTATGATCAAAAATTTAAATGAAGTTGATTTTTCTAATGAAATACTCAAACTATTAAAAGAGTCATCAACATACGAAGAATTAAAAGAAAAAGCTAAAATCTTTGTGAAAAACAATTATTCTATCGAAAAGTGTGTAGATATGATTTTGGAACTATATAAAAGGGAGATATTGACTGTATGAAAGGATTCGATGAAATTATAAATCTCCAACTTGCGGATCTGCGTGAAATACCTATTGAGAACTTTTCCTATATTGGAGATGCTGTTATAGGTTTGATTTACAAGGTGAAATTGCTAAAGGATGGCAGGATAAAAACAAAAGATCTTTATGAAAAAACAAAAGATTTTTTAAGTGCAAAAGCTCATTCAAAGTTTGTTGATATTGTGTTAGATCATTTAACTCCAATAGAAATGCAGTATTACAAACGGGCGGAAAATTCGAACGGTGCGAAGAAAAGAGGCAACGACAATGATTATAGGAAATCTACAGGATTTGAAGCAGTCATTGGATACCTTTTTTTGACTAAAAGTTACTCAAGAATCGAGGAATTATTGGGAGTGATCGATAATTGTATATATACGGAAAAAACATATTGAAAGAGATTATTGAGACTCATTATCCTGTAAAGCATATTTTTTTCAGTAGTTCCAAAACGGAAAAAGGGTCTTTAAAAGAAATCGTCGAAGATGTTGCAAATTTAGGATATTCTTACAGTTTTTCCCCCAATGAAGTTTTGGAAAAGATGGCTTTAACAAGCAAGCATCAGGGAATCGTCATTGATATCGGGAACGATTTTAAATATGAAAATTTGGATATTATAGAAGGAAAAGAAAAACTATTTTTAGTAATCTTGGATCAAATACAAGATCCGCATAATTTTGGAGCTATTGTAAGGACTTCGGTGGCTGCAGGGGTTGACGCCATTATAATACCAAAAGATAATGCTGTTGAAGTCACACCTGTTGTTATAAAAGTTTCTTCTGGTCAAATATTTAAGATACCAATAATTAAAGTAACCAATCTTTCCAATACAATAGAGACATTAAAGAAGGAAAATGTTTGGGTTTATGGAGCAGATATAGGAGGCAAACCTTATTATGAAATCGATTGGCAAGGAAATATATGCTTGGTTTTTGGAAATGAAGGAAATGGCATTCGAAAAAACGTTAAAAACCATTGTGATGAATTAGTAAGCATACCGATGTTTAACAACGTTGAGTCTTTAAATGTATCGGTTAGTGCAGGAATTATACTTTTTGAAGCGAAGAAACAAAGAACTTTTAATAAGTAATTATAAATTTCAAAATTTTATGGAGGTGCATGTTGTGAGTAATACAACAAGAAAAGTTCTTTCTATGATGGTATTTACCATTATGTTTGTGGTTATATCTTTTTCTCAAACGGATTCAAATCTCAAAATTGGCTATGTAAATTTTGCAAAGGCAGTAGAAAGTTATTATGAATGGAAAGATTTGGAATCCATGTACCAAATCGATTTAAAATATTATCAAGGAAAAATCAACGAAATGGAACAACAGTTCAATGAGTTACAAAGTTCGGGGGCAACTGAGGAAGTACTGCAACAAAATCTTCAACAATTGCAAACTCGTGTAAATCAATATCAACAAGCATTACAAGAAGAGTATCAGCAGAAGATGGCAAACATCGTTTCAAAAGTAACAGTAAAGATATCTCAGTATGCGAAAGAAAATGGTTACGATTTGATTTTAAATGAAAACGGAGTAGTTTATTACAATCCAGAATTAGATTTAACCGATAAAATTATTCAGTATTTGAATGAGAATTAAAATTAAATAGTATGGAAAAGGTTATTGTCTCTTGTAGAAACATTAGTAAAACATATGGGAAAAAGATTGTGTTAGATAATATTCAATTTCAATCAAAATCCGGTTTAATTACAGGATTACTTGGTCCCAATGGTGCAGGAAAAACAACGCTGTTCAAGATAATTTTGGGGTTAGTTGTTCCCAACTCAGGAGATGTTTTCCTTGATGGCCAAAATATAACCCATCTTCCGATACACAAAAGAGCGTTGAATGGATTGGCCTATCTGCCTCAAGAACCGTCTGTTTTCAGGAACTTATCCGTTAAAGATAATCTTAAAATGATCTCTGACCTTCTTAAGATTCAAGATGCAGATCAAAAAATTAAGATTATAGTGGGAGAGTTTGGATTAGATAATTTAATGCACCAAAAGTCTTATTCTTTATCAGGTGGAGAAAAGAGAAAATTAGAATTTGCTAGAACCTTGATAACAAATCCCAAAGTAATTCTTTTGGATGAACCTTTTGTTGGAATAGATCCCATAACTGTTAAAGATATACAGCAGATAATTAGGAAACTTGCAAAAAGTGGGATTTCGATAATTGTTACAGATCACAGTGTTGATGAAATTGCTCAGGTAGTTGATGAACTTTATGTTTTACACAAGGGTAAAGTTATAGCTAACGGTGTTCCAAAAGAGGTTTTGGATGATCCAAGAGTCAAAGAAAATTATTTGGGTTGGTGATCGGTTTGAACGTTGGGGTTATTGGATATTCCGGGAATATATTTAAAGAACCAATTAAATCGTTAACTTCACTGTGTTATGATGTCGGTAGAATTATAGCAAAGAATAATTGGGTTTTAGTGAACGGTGGACGAGATGGAATAATGCAATTAGTTTCAAAGGCGGTAAAAAATAGTGGGGGGCATGTTATTGGTTTTTTACCCTGGGAACAGGAAGGGAACGGTTATCTGGACATTCCTGTAAAAACAGGGCTTGATCTAAATATGCGTTCTTTTGTTTTGTTAAAAAATGTTGACGTGGTCGTAAGTATGGGAGGAGAAATTGGCACAGCTATCGAAATTTTGGGGGCCTATTCTTACAAAAAACCGATATTGCTAATGAAAAACTCAGGCGGATGGACAGATCGAATAACTGAAGTTTTGATAGAAGGTAAGTTTCTTGATAACAGAAAATTAGTAGAGGTAAAACAAGTATCATCGATAGATGAACTGGAAAGAGTTTTGAACGGTATTGAAGAGGTGAAAAACAAATGATCAGAGTAAGATTTGCTCCTAGTCCTACGGGTCATCTACACGTTGGAGGGTTGAGAACAGCCTTGTTTAATTGGTACTTTGCTAAGAAAAATAATGGGAAGTTTATACTAAGAATTGAAGATACCGATATGGAACGCTCCAAAAAAGAGTACGAAGATGCCATTTTTGAAGAAATGAAATGGGTAGGTTTGGATTACGACGAGGGGGTTGATAAACCTGGTGAATATGGGCCATATAGGCAAAGTGAAAGACTAGGCATATACAAAGGTTATATAGATCAACTCCTAAATGAAGAAAAAGCTTATTTTTCAGTTACTAAAAGCGATGAAATAATTTTTGAAGGTAATAATCTTCCAGACAAATATAAAAAAAACAATGAGTATTCTGTGGTTGTAAAGTTTAAAGTTGATAAAGATCAAAAAATATCGTTTTTGGACGAAATTAGAGGAACTATACAATTCGATATGTCTCATATAAATGATTTTGTTATTCTAAGATCAAACGGAATTCCGGTTTACAATTTCACAGTTGTGATAGATGATTATCTGATGAAAATAAGCCATGTTATAAGGGGTGAAGACCACATCTCTAATACACCCAAACAAATTTTGATATATAATGCTTTATCTTTTGAACTTCCAAAATTTGCCCATTTGCCTTTGATTTTAGGTGAAGACAAGTCTCCTTTGTCTAAAAGACACGGGGAGGTTTCGATTACTTATTTTAGAAAAGAAGGATATCTTCCTAAAGCTATATTGAATTACTTGAGTTTGTTAGGGTGGAATGCTAACGAACAGATATTTGATTACATAAAAAAATACCAGGAATTTGATCTAAAAAAGGTATCAAAAAATCCTTCCATTTTTGATTACACTAAACTTCTATGGACAAATGAAGTGCATTTGAGAAATGATTCAATTGAAGAAGTACACAAAAGTTTTAATGAATGGGCTAAATATACAAACGTCAAAATAGACAATGAAGATTCTTTTGTAAAAAAAATCATAGAAGTTTCCAGAGCTAAAGTTCAAACATTAAAACAACTTTATGAATTTTCCAAAAATTTTTTTGTTAAAGAATTCGAATACGAAGAAGAATTTATCGAAAAATACATGAAAAAACCTTGGTTTAAAGAAGTTATCGAGATAACGATAAGAAAACTCTCAGAAATTGATGAGTACGACCTTGCAAATGTAGAAAATACTTTAAAAGAAATAGCGGATCTAAATATCACTGGTAGAAAAAATGTTTTTCAGACAATAAGAGGCTCTCTTTTAGGGAGGTTAGTAACTCCTGGTTTGTACGAATCTATAATTATTTTAGGAAAAAATGAAAGCATTAAAAGATTAAAAAGAGCTTTGGAATTCTCAAATACTTTGGATATTAATCCAAGAAGGTGAATTCTCCGTGTATCCTTACTTAAAAGGGAAAAATATTTTACTCGGTGTAACGAGTGGAATCGCCATTTATAAAGCGGTTGATCTGATTTCTAAGATGAGACAGATTGAATGTAATCCAAAAGTTATCATGACAAAAAATGCCCAAAGATGGATATCCGACCAGATTTTTTCTGCTGTAGGTAACTGTGAGGTTTACTATGAAACTTTCGATGTTAAAACCGGTTGGATTCCCCATACAGAGCTTTCAAGGTGGGCAGAACTGTTTATCGTTGCTCCTGCGACCGCAAATATAATAGCCAAAATATCACATGGTATTGCCGATGATCTACTTTCTTGTACCGCTTTAGCTTATTCCAAAACTTCTAAAATAATTGTTCCTACAATGAACGTTAGGATGTATGAAAATCCTATTAATAAAAAGAATTTAGAAGTATTGAAACAAAATGGTTGGTCTATAATAGAGCCTGAAGAAGGACACTTAGCAGACGGAGAAATTGGTAAAGGAAGGTATCCAGATAATAGTGAGATATTAGAATACAGTGAATACCTACTTTCCAAAAAGGATTTCATGAATAAGAAAGTTTTAGTAACAGCTGGTCCTACGGTTGAAAGAATTGATCCTGTAAGGTTTTTGTCAAACAGGTCCAGTGGAAGAATGGGTTACGAATTAGCAAGAGAATTTGCAAACAGAGGAGCTGACGTTACTTTAATATCTGGACCTACCGACTTAAAACCACCATCTATTGTAAAAAAAATCATAAGAATAGAAAGTGCAAAAGAATTAAGAGAAAAGGTATTAGAGCATTTTGAAGATAGTGATATAATAGTTATGACAGCTGCAGTAAGCGATGTAAGAATAAAAAATTATTCGGAACAAAAGTTAAAAAAAGATACAATAGTTAATCTAGAAATTGAGAAAAATCCTGATATAATAAAAGAATTAGGAAGGAAAAAAAGAGATGGTCAAATACTTGTTGGATTCGCTGCGGAAACAGAGAACTTAAAAGAGAATGCCATAAAGAAATTAAAAGAAAAAAAGATTGATATGATAGTTTTAAACGATGTTTCAAGAGAAGATATAGGGTTTGAAAAAGAGGAAAACGAGGTGACCATTTTTACTAGTAAGGAGGAACTTCGACTTGAGAAAAATCACAAAAGGATTATCGCTAATAATATTTGTGACTTTATTTTCAGTACTTTTTTCTGAAAATTATTTTCATTTGTATCCCGTTGAATATGATCAAACTCAAAATATTGTGAAAATTAATTTAGAAAGTTATATAAATACTACGCAAAAACCAAATGTATACATATATGATGGGGGAGATAGAAAGAAATTAACCTTGTATGAAAAAGAAAACGGTGATTTCTCCTTTTATGTTAATTTAAACGCTTTTAAAGGCGATTATTACTCATTCTTAGTAACCTCTACAGATAAAGTAGGGAAAAGTGTTTCACAGTTTTTTGCAAATTTTCTGGAAAAAGCCTTATTCGCTCCAAATATAGAAGTTGAAATAACCACCTCTGTCGTGGAAAATGGTTATCAATATTATTTGGATTATTACCCAGAAGAAGATTTGGAATTAGTAAAAGTACAGGTGGGGGATACCGTTTTTGAAGGTACAGATGAGTTCTTAAGGCTGCTGGGTAACTTTGAAGATGGGTTTTATGACTCTGTTTTTACTTTTAGAAATAGATATGGAATACTTTTTGAACGAAAAGTCACCTTTTTGAAATTGGCAAATGTTGTAGCTACCGAGAACGTTTTAAAACCAAAGCAAAGACATGAAGTATATGGTTACCATATCGTGCAAAAAGGTGAGAGTTTATATAAAATTGCTGAAAAATACAAAGTTCTTCCTGGAGATTTGGTCAACATGAACGATCTAAAAGATCCTTCTTTGATATATCCTGGACAAGCTTTAAAGATAGGACAAGTTAAATATGAAGAAAGTCCTTTACGCTTAGAAATAAACCTTTCGCAAAATAAGATGTACTTATATTTTCATGATCAGTTGTTAAAAACTTATATAGTTGCTGTTGGTATGAGTGATTACACACCTCCAGGCTACTATAAAATTTCATACAAAGAAAAAGATCCTGCATTGTATTGGTATGATGAATATATACCTCCGGGGTCTCTAATGAATGGGATGGGAACAAGATGGTTACAACTCTCAAATCCACAGTACGGGATTCATGGTACTACGAAGCCCTGGGAAATAGGCAAAAGGATATCTCATGGATGTATAAGGATGTTCAACTTTGATGTGGAAGTTATAGATTTTTTAGCGTCTTTGGGAACCGAGGTTTATGTATATAATGGAGAAAATAAGAAAGAATCCTAGATAGGATTCTTATAGCTGGGGTGGCTGGTGGGATTTGAACCCACGACATCCTGAGTCACAGTCAGGCGTTCTTCCACTGAACTACAGCCACCAAAAGTTTGGTGCGCCTGGGGGGACTCGAACCCTCAACCCTTGGATTAGAAATCCAATGCTCTATCCGTTGAGCTACAGGCGCTGGAGCGGCCGACGGGAGTCGAACCCGCAACCCTTGGCTTGGAAGGCCAATACTCTACCAATTGAGCTACGGCCGCATTGAATCGTTAATGGTCGGAGCGACTGGGCTTGAACCAGCGACCTCCGGTGCCCAAGACCGGCGCGCTCCCAACTGCGCTACGCTCCGCTGTCTTACTTTTCAAAATATATAATATCACAAGGAATCTCTTTTGTCAATATTTAATTCTCTATTGTCAAATTATTTAATTTTCTTATGATACAATTATGTAGGGAATTGAATATTAAAAATAAATTCGTTAGAAGGCAGGTTGTGGGTCGAAGGGACGCTATATATAAAGTTTTAGAGTTTCTAAAGTGTCTATAGGTTTGGGAGGTGCTTCATGGAAGTAAAGGAATTGGATAAAAAATTATTAGATACTTTTAAGGTTGATGAGCCTACAATACAGGAATTGAGGAATATTGCAAAAAATTTAGGTATTAAATTAAAACGAAATATGAATAAAAAAGAGATTTTAAAGGCAGTTAGAAAAGAGATTAAAAGGATAGAAGAATCTTCAAATCAAAGAGTTGAGAAAGTCTCGGATTATACAAAATTAGCAAAAAATCTACAAAATCAACAAAAGCTCCCAAAATCAAATGAATCAAAAGAGCTTCCTCAAAAGTATAAAAGGGAAAAACTTAAATTAATGCCTGTCAATCCTAACTGGGTATATGTTTACTGGAACTTTTCTGAAAAAAGTAGAAAAAAACTAAAAAAATTAACAAAAAATTCTAATATTGCTATAAGGATCATAAAAAAATCAACAGAGGATCTAGGAGCAGAAAAAAAGGTTATTGAAACAGATTTAAAATTAGACCAAAACGGCAATACTTATTTCCACCTCCCACAAGATAATTCCACCTATATTGCTTTCCTTGGAGTAAAAGATAAAAAAGGTGAGTTTACTCCTTTTATAGAATCAAATGAAATTACAACGCCTTCTTCATCCATGAAAAGTTCAGATAAAGAAGAATGGTTTTTGATAAAAGAGGGGAAAATTGTTAAAGAAGATAAAAAAGAAGAACCGGCGCTTTGGAATATTGAAAAACATTCTGGAAGTAGTGAAACAATGTTTATAAACAAAAGAGAATTCAACGATACCAATTTTGGCAGCCATTGAAGTTATGAAGAGTAAAAAGGGAAAAATTTTGCTCTTATTACATGCTCATTTGCCTTATATTCACCATCCCGACTTTGAATATTTTATGGAAGAAAGATGGCTTTTCGAGGCCATAACTGAGACATATATTCCTTTAATAAAAATTTTTAAATTTTTAGAAAAAGATAACATCCCTTTTAAACTTACAATAAGCCTCTCTCCAACGTTGATGGCGATGTTTAACTTAAAAGATTTAAGAGAAAAATATCACAAATATTTATTAAAATTGATAGAATTAACCGAAAAAGAGATAATTAGGACAAAAGATGAAGATCCTAAGATACACCAACTAGCCCAACATTATAGGCGAGAGCTAATAGAAGATATAAATATTTTTTCTGAAGAATATAATCAAGATATATTAAAAGCTTTCAAGGAATTTAAAGATAAAGGTTACATTGAAGTGATAACATCTAATGGAACACATGGATATCTACCTTTTTATCGGGATTATCCAGAGGCTATTAAAGCTCAAATAAAATCTGCCGTGTTGACCTTCAAAAAATACTTTGGTGACCATCCTAAAGGGATGTGGTTGGCAGAATGCGCTTATTTTAAAGGGCTGGATAAATATTTATCAGACGAAGATATACGATATTTTTTTGTAGATACACACGGTTTTACTTATGCAGACAGTAAGCCGAGGTATGGTGTGTATAGACCTATTATTACCCCAAATAAAGTTTTTGTTTTTGCCAGAGATCCTGAATCGAGTGAGCAGATATGGAGTTCTGAAGTTGGTTATCCTGGCGATCCAAGATATCGAGAATTTTACAAAGATATTGGTTATGACAGAGAAGACGATTACATTAGGCCATATGTAGATCCAAGTGGAACAAGGTGTAATACTGGAATAAAGTATCATCGTATTACCAACAAATCATTATCCTTGGACAAAAAAGAAATATATGATCTTAGTGAAGCCATGAACGCTGTAAAAGAGCATGTAAGTGATTATTTATTTAAGAAAACTTCGCAAATCAGGAAATTATCGGCAATTTTAGATGAAGAAGAACCGGTAATTGTAGCTCCCTTTGATGCTGAACTATTTGGTCATTGGTGGTATGAGGGTCCGAAATTTTTGGAAGAGCTTTTTAGGCAATCTTTTGAAAATAAAGAGTTAGAATTTTCTGTACCTTCTGAGATTTTACAAACAGTTAAAAAAGTTCAAATAACTTATCCCGGCGAAACTTCGTGGGGTGCCGGAGGATACCACGATGTTTGGCTTAATGGAAAAAACGATTGGATTTATAAACATATTCACGAGATAACTGAAAGAATGATAGAAAAAGCAAATGTTTTTAAGGATCCTACAAATTTACAGAAAAGGATTTTAAATCAGATGATGAGAGAGGTTCTTCTTGCACAAGCAAGTGATTGGCCTTTTATAATGACCACAGGGACCACAATAGAATATGCAAAAAATCGAGTTAAATACCATATTAACAGATTTTTGGAACTCGATAAAATGTTAGAAAAGCAAGAAATTAACGATGAAAAGCTCTCATTTTATGAATGGATAGATAATATCTTTAGAAATATTGGTTACACCATATTTTCAAGTGACTAAAGAACAAACTAATTTATTGAAAATTATTACTTGAAGGGAGGATAAGAACCTTGCCAGAAAAATATTTTGAGATAAGGTGGCATGCAAGAGCAGGACAAGGCGCGAAAAGTGCTTCTCAATTTTTAACAGAAGCTGCAGAAGAAGCTGGGAAGTATTCAAGTTCATTTCCAGAATATGGAGCAGAAAGATCCGGTGCTCCGATGAAAGCTTTTAACAGGGTTGCGGATGTTCCTATTAGAATTAAAAGTAACATAGAGACTCCCGATGTGGTAGTTGTTATAGACGACACACTTTTAAAAAATTCAGAAGTAACATCTGGTTTGGCTGAGGATAAATTGTTGTTAGTCAACACAACTAGAAGCATCGAAGAGGTAAGAAATTTAACGGGGTATAAAGGAAAAACCGGTGTAATACCTGCTACGAACATAGCATTGGAAGAAATAAAAAGGGGTATACCTAACACTGTTATGATAGGAGCTTTGATAAGAGCTACCGATATAGTACCTTTAGATGCCGTTAAAGAAAAAATCAAGGCTGCTTTCTCCAAAAAGTTCTCTGATGAAGTGGTAAGAGCCAATATTAGAGCACTGGAGAGAGGGTACCAGGAGGTGAAACTTAGTGAGTGATTTGAAAGGATGGAAAGATATCCCTATTGGTGGTGTAATTGATAAACCTGCTACTGCAAGGGAATACAAAACAGGTGAATGGAGGATTCAAAGACCTATAATAGATAGAGAAAAATGTACTAACTGTATGCAATGTTGGCTTTATTGTCCCGATATGGCTATAGGTGGTGGGCTTGATGGTAAAAAGATGAAATTGGGAGAAGTGAATTTGGACTATTGTAAGGGCTGCGGTGTTTGTGCAGCTGTATGTCCAGTTAACGCAATAGAAATGAAATCTGAATCAGAATTTATTTAACGAAAATGTGAAGGAGGTTAAAATATATGCCCGTAAAATTAACGGTTACTGGAGCTGCTGCTGTTGCACACGCTATGAGGCAGATTAATCCTGACGTGGTGGCAGCTTATCCAATAACTCCTCAAACACCAATTGTTGAATATTATGCAGGATTCGTATCCGATGGCATTGTAGATACTGTGATGGTTCCTGTGGAATCTGAACACTCGGCTATGAGTGCAGTGGTAGGTTCCGCGGCATCTGGGGCCAGAACTATGACAGCCACAGCTGCAAATGGGTTAGCCTTAATGTCAGAAATAGTATATATAGCGGCTTCTTACAGACTTCCCATAGTAATGCCTATTGTGAATAGGGCATTATCCGGACCCATCAATATACACTGTGATCATTCCGATGCCATGATGGTAAGAGATTCTGGATGGATCCAGTTCTTCACTGAAAACCATCAAGAAGCCTATGATTTTACAATAATGGCTACCAAATTGGCGGAAAAAGAGAATGTATTGTTACCAGCGATGGTGAATTTGGATGGTTTCATTACTTCTCATGGAGTCGAGAGCTTCGAGATGTTAGATGATGAAGTGGTAAGGGAGTTTGTGGGAAGTTGGAACCCTAAATATTCTCTTTTAAACACAAAAAATCCTGTTACTTATGGTCCATTGGATCTTTTTGATTATTACTTTGAACATCATCGTCAACAAGAGGAAGCTATGAAAAATGCCTACAAAGAGCTTCCTGGAGTATTCGAGGAATTCGAAAAGATATCTGGGAGAAGATACGATTTTCTAGATTTGTACAAAGTAGATGATGCTGATTATTTAATGGTTGTTCTGAATTCTACTGCATCTACAGCAAAGTATGTTGTAGACCAACTTAGAGAAGAAGGACATAAGGTTGGATTGGTGAAACCTCAAGTCTTTACTCCTTTCCCTAAGAAAGAATTTCAGCAAGTTTTAAATGGAAGAAAGGGTGTAGTTGTTTTAGATAGAGCAATGTCTTTTGGGAAAGAAGCCCCTTTGTATTCCTTAGTAAAATCTTCTTTGTACGAGGTTGCTTCTCGGCCTTCTTTAGGTTCTTATATTTATGGTTTAGGAGGAAGAGACACAACCCCTGAAATGATAAGAGAAGCATTTGAAGATGCTCTTCAAGGTAATCTTATAGCTGATGAACAAAGATACTTGGGTTTAAGAGAATAATCGGAGGTGAATAATTGTGCCTAATATTAGAGATATAGTAGGATACGTTGAAACACATGATTGGGGTTTTACACAAGGCCATAGATTGTGTCCGGGTTGTAATGCTCCGATGGTTGCAAATTGGGCTACTTTGGCTGCAAAAAGTATGGGTTATGAACCTGTAGTGGCAGCCGCCACAGGTTGTTTGGAAGTTTCTTCCACAATATACCCGTTTACTTCTTGGAATGTGCCTTATATACACAACGCCTTTGAAAATGTTGCAGCTACAATATCCGGGGCTGAAGCTGCTTATAGATCCCTCTTAAACAGAGGAAAAATAGACAACGATAAGATAAAATTTATCGCATTTGCTGGTGATGGTGGCACTTACGATATAGGGTTACAATCATTATCTGGAGCAATAGAAAGAGGACACGATTTTGTTTACATCTTGTATGATAACGAAGGGTACATGAACACAGGTAACCAAAGATCTGGATCTACCCCTCCAGGTGCCGATTCAACTACCGCTCCCGTCGGTAAGGCTATATCAGGGAAGTTACAATTGAAAAAGAGTATAGTTGATATAGTAGCTGGTCATGAAGGCGTTTATGCTGCAACCGCAGCAACTGCCGAACCTTGGGATTTTATGAGAAAGATGCAAGCAGCATTAGAGTTCAAAGGGCCTTCTTTCATTGCTATGTTGGCACCATGTGTAAGATTTTGGAGAATTCCTGACGATTCAGGTCCAGAAGTAACTAAATTAGCTGTTGAAACAAAGTATTGGCCATTATGGGAATACAATATGGGCGTTTACAAAGTTACTAAGAAGCCTAAAACATTCAAACCAGTAAAAGATTACATAACCAAATTAGGAAGATACAGCAAGCTTATGAAAAGGCCGGATGCTAACGAAATATTGGAAGAACTTCAAAATTATGTCGACGCTAAATGGGATAGATTGTTGGCTTTGGAGGAAATTTCTAAAGATAAACCTATTAGAACAAAAATATAGAGACTTTAAAGGGGATATTAATATATCCCCTTTTTTCAATAATAAAAGATTAAACATTGGGGAAATTCAAAAAAATGTGGTAAAATTAAAATCAAATGCAGTTCGTTGCTAAAGACAGTAAAATTTTAAGAGTTTAGGAGGCATTAGTGAATGAATAATTGGTTTAAAAAGCACGAAAGACTGATCACTATAATAGTTATAGCAGGTTTTTTAGCAGGTATAGTTTGGTGGTCTGTGGCAACTTATGTATCATCTCGAAACCCTGCGACCACTTCACAAAATAGAGACACACTGAGGAAAGAAGACTCTGTTTTAGTTATCACTAAAGACGGCATAGATTTAGATTATCCCTATTGGATAATGAAGAGTGAAGTAGATAATATAACTCAACAGCAAGCACAGATCTATCAACAGTATTACGGTCAACAGTTGGATCCTATTTTTGATTATTTAACACTTGATAATCAAGTGGTAGATTTACTCTTTGACGAAAAAATTGTAAGATATTATGCGGAGCAAAACGATCTGTTGCCTTCTAAAGAAGAAGTGAATAATCAGGTAAATACACAAGTCGATCAATATATATCTCAATACAAATCTGATGAATCAAATTGGGATAATATGCTTCAATATTATGGTAGTGAACAAAATATTCGAAATATTTTAATTTCCAGTTTACAACAAACAGTGGAGACCGATTTGATAAATAGTGCGGTTAAAGACGCAGTGGCACCAACTTCCAGAGAAGATGCTTTAGCTTATATCGAACAAAACTTCGAAAGTATAAAGAATGATTATGAAGAAGTTAGAGTACAGCATATACTTTTTTCAGATGAGGCAACCGCCAATAGCATCAAGGAAAAGATTGAAACAGGTGAGATAACTTTTGAAGATGCCGCTTCTTTGTATTCAAAGGATACTTCTAATGCTACTAATTCTGGAGAGATTGGATGGATAAAACACGGGCAGTATGAAAAAAGTTTTGAAGATGCAGCATTTAATGGACAAGTTGGTGAAATTATTGGACCTGTACAAACGTCGGAGGGTTTCCATTTGATAAGAGTACTTGATAGGAAAATATTTGAAAAACCCGAAGATATATTTTTGTATGATGATGTATATGCTGAAGTAGAAAGCACAGTTCAAGGTCAAAAGTATGATAATTGGTTGTCTAATTATAAAGAAAGTGAAAACTTTGGAAGGAATTATTACGATACAAAATTGATGTATATGTACGAGTTAACGAAAGCGGGTACAGATGTAGAAAGATTAGAAGAATTAGCGAAAGAATTAGAAAGTATTGTGTTCGAAGGTAATGAAATTTCAATGGAAGTTGATTCGGATTATTTAGCTGTATATACGATGGTTGTAAGCCAGCTAATGGGGTTATATAATGAGCAAACTACTTCCATAAATCAATATCTTAGCTTATCTGAATTTGTGGATCCAGCTATTGTTTCACTAGGTTTGGATGCTATAAATAACAAACTCGAAGAATTGAACGCTCAATCAACTACGGATGAAAGTACTTCTTTATCGAGTGAAATATCGAAATATCAAGATGCTAAAAGTTATTTAAGTTCCAAAGAATCCCTTGAGGCTTTGGGAGTAAGTACTACAGAAGATGCAAGCGTTATGAGAGCAGAATTACAAACTAAATCACAAGATTACACTGAAAAGTTAAAAAAGGTATTAGCCGATCTTTATGCACAGTATCCTTCTTCTAACACAGTAGTTCAACTTTATTATCAGTTGAACCCTCAAGATCCAAAAGTAAAGGTTAGCTATTCGAAGTTACAGTTGGATCAGTTAAAACAATACGCCTCTTATTTAGGATCCCAATATTTATTTTCATATTTTCAACAACAGATCACTGAAATCTTGGTAAATGTTCAAACAGTTGTAGATGCTACCCAGGCAGCAACCGATACAAAATTAGAAGCATTGGATGTTGGATTAGATTTAACTGATTTATTAGGGTTAAAGGAAATTAAATTGTCTTATTTGGAAACAATAAAAAAGATCGATCCTAACTATTATACTAATATTGATAGTATGATAGAAAGTGTACAAAAAGAAATAGAAGAAGCTAATAATACCTCTAATACTTCTACAGATACATCTCAAGTTGCAACTCCGTCGAATATCCAATGATAGAAACGTAATAAAAAAGGGAGGTTATACCTCCCTTTTTTTGGCTGGGACGGTAGGATTCGAACCTACGAATAACGGAGTCAAAGTCCGTCGCCTTGCCGCTTGGCTACGTCCCATTAACTAAGTCCACAAAAATCATTATAACATATCAACATTATTTTGTCAATACAGCCGTGGCTCCTTGTCAAATATGGTTGATAGAATAGACTGAAGAGATGATGAAAAAGGTAATACAGCGATTTTTTTGTTAAGTAATTTCAGCTCAGAAAGGATAACTGTTTACAATATGTTGTTCCTTCTGTGATGAAATTTGGTAGTTTTATGAATCTTTCTGGCATCACTCCTAATAGAACTTTTTTGGTATATCTCAAAACTTCCTTGAATCCAAAACTTATTCTTTTTATTAATTTTATGTGCGTATGACGTCCTTCTACTTTAGCCGTCGTTGTTCTATTAACGAAATATTGGAGTATTTCTTTTTCCCACCTTATATATGTTTTGGCCCATCTCCATACCTGAGGATCTTCACTTTCTTCCATCTTCCCTATCAATATGTGTAATCTTCTTTTCCCTTCTTCATACGTTTCTGCTTTATACATCCATTTCAACATTAGTAGGTATCTATAATACTCTTTTAGATATGGATGTTCCTTCAATGTTTTGTATAATTTCTTTACCTTTTTCTTCTCTTTTAATAATTTCTTTCCATTCAAAAAGAACAATTTTACAGGTATCTTTGTATTGTTATTCGTTACTTCTTCTTCTATTTTTATACTTTCTCTTAGCTTTTTCTGTGCGTCTTTTACTACATGAAAATGGTCCGCTACTACTTTCACTCCAAGTAATTCTTCTTTGACTGCATTCTTAAAAGAGGCTCTCATATCGATAGCCGCTTCTGTTATCTTTTGTTTTATTTTATACGGTATTTTATTTAAAAATCCTTTCAACTCTTCTTTTTTGTCTGATTTTAATATCGCTATCGTGTTTGATGTGTTCAATTCTACTATCGTCGTCACCATCTTAAACCCTCTAAATGAGTGTTCATCTATCCCTAACTTTATATCTTCCATATCTTGAAATTTCGTCCAATCTACCTTTACTTCAATCGAATCTAATAAATTACTCACAGTTCTCACACTTACACCGTGCTCTTTCGCGATTGCCGATATGCTCATCTTACGCAAATTCTTTACAAGGTTTTCTGTCTCTGCTCTTGTTATTCTTTGCCATCTATAACTTATCTTCTCATTTCTGAAGCTTTTCCCTGTTTTTTTACACATGTATCTTTGTGGTCTGTGTATCAGATATATTCTTTGTGTTCCAACTTTGCCGGCTTTGATAATCCTTTCTTTTGCTTTACCGTTACGTACTATGTATTCTCGCTTGTCTTTACATCCTTTACATTTATACGGACATTCTGGTATCCCTACCTTTTTCGAATATCTCACTTCAAAATAAATCTCTCCATCTTTTTTCAAATCTTTTCTCTCTTTTAACTTAAACCCTTTGTCAATACCCAGTATTTGTGCTATAATTTTATTGCTCAAGATATCACTCCTCTCTCTCTTTTTATTTTTTGTTTTTTGTTCTATGAGGAGTGATATCTTTTTTTTACCCCTTTTGTCAAGTATCTCATCAACCATTTTTATTATACAGCCTACAGCCGTTTAAAACTCTTTTGCGATTAGGTATCCATGACTTGTAGCATAAGTTATCGAACGGGTCCATCCGCTACAGTCTCCAATTATTTTTACGTTTCCAAAGAAATCATTGTTTATCTTATTTGCATAAAATTTAACCTCTGCTCCATATAAAAGATTATCGGGGTAAGTAACCCCTCTTACGACTGTTTCTAATCGTTCCAAAAAATCAATTATTGATTCGATAGTACGTCTGGGGAGAGCTAGATTCAAATCTCCCAAAATAAAGTGTTTAGGATCTAATGTTGGTTCGACTCGCCCTAATTTTTTCGTCCTTTTTGAACCTTTAAAATCTTCGTAACATTGAAGTATAACCTTGTCTCCACCAGCAAGGATATTGGAAAGCTTTGCGATATAAGAACCATAACCTACAGGGTCGTTGAAAGGCTGAGTGAATGAATGAGTAACCAAAATTGCAAAATTAGTGTTGGTAGTCTTTTTGTTAGTGTTAGCATGTCCATTAACCGTTAAAAAGTCATCGTAACTCTCCAAAGTAACCTCTCCGCCAGGATTGTTGCAAAAAGTTCTCACAATATAGCCGGTTTTGGTTTTTAGCCTAATTTTGAATTCGTACATCTCTTTGTTTAGGTAGTCCACTATATGATTAGGAAGTTCAAATCTGACACCAAGATCAACCTTATCATTTGATAAGACTAAATCCGGGTGATCTTTGACCATATCCGATACTAATTTGTGACCTCTTCTGCCAACGGCAACAGCAACCTTGTCATAGGCTTTTTCAGTACCATTACTTGTTACTACAACAACCTCTGGACCAGGAATAACTTTAATAACTTCTTCACCAAATATAAAATTAATGTTATTAAATTTTGAAAATTCTTCAAAAATGTTTTTTACGGTTTCTATTAGTAGTTCTGTACCCAGATGAAAAAAGTGAGATCTTACGGGTTCAAAATCGGCATCATAGAACTTTTTATATAGCTCTTCGTTTTCAAAAGATTCTCCTTTTTCTAATTTATTCGACAGTTCTAATTTTTTATCCTTATCTAACTTTGCTAAACCAGATTTTGTGAGATAATATTCCACAACTTTCTTTTGAATATTCAAAGGGATAACTAAGTCTCCACCCATTTCTTTTGAAATGAATAATTTTCCATCGTATTTCAAACCGCCGAATCCCGCACCTTCTAAATTATCTCCTTTTTCATAAATATCAATATTGTAGTGATTTATCTTTTTCTCTTCTTGCAGTCCTTTTAGGAAACCGATAGATGCTGCGCCAAAACCTATAATAGCCATTTTTTTCATAAAACTCCCTCCCGTTAAATCATTCGCTAGCCTACAAAGGTTCAATTTCTATTGACAAGAGTCTATAAATATAGTATAATAACTTTGAATTGCCGAGGTGGCGGAATTGGCAGACGCGACGGACTCAAAATCCGTTGGGGTGGAGAACCCCGTGCGGGTTCAACTCCCGCCCTCGGCACCAATAAAGGGCATGCCTACGCATGCCCTTTAATCTTTTTTTGTAACCTCATCGCATTTCCAGTGAGGTTCTTCATTGCAGAATGAAATCAATTTTTAACTTATTTTCTTCTATTGAACTCACATTTAGTAACAAGCCATATTGGCCTTTCAAATTCGGCACATAGTTTTGAAAAATAGGGGTTAAATCCACAAAGGCGTAAGTAACATCCCCGGTTCCAATTCGTTCACTTAATTTTTGGAACAATTCATTCTCTGAAAGCTTTGGTTTATCATTCAGAAGTTTTTGAAGCTCATCTGGTTTCATTTGTGAAAGCATCAAGTATTCGTCTTTCCAAACATAAAAAGTATTAGTTAAAATTTCTGTTTCATCGTTTTGATTTGTAATCTCAGATTCTATATAAAATTCCATCATGTTTTCGCTGGTCTTTTTGTATTTTATATTATTTTCATTCAAAATAGGTATAATTTCGTCTATTTTAGCGTCAGTTTTCAATTTTAAATAGCTTGCATTACTTGCATTAGAAATTGTCGGCATTGCACCGTTGCTCGTAGTTAAATCAACGTTAGCCTCTACTCCTTGAGAAAGAGATATTAAATTTTCCACGATTTTGTAATCTACTATTATATTTATGAAATCGGCGTAATTTGTTAAATCTTTTGGGATTAAACCAGAGGTAAAAAATATACTACCCAGGAAGGGATATTCTTGAGGCCCTTTTACAAAGTTTTTATCGATAAATTCTGTTTCTGCAGTTCCGTTTCCTCCACCTATTAAGAATCCATCTTTAACGTAAAAATAGCCTTCTCCTTGATAATCAGAGGTGTTTATTCTGTAATATAACCCCTTTTTTGCGGGAAGAATTTCTTCAAAATCAGTAGCCCCTTTTTCAGAAGAAGAATATACCTCTTTATTTTGAACCATGACAAGATAATTTTTATTTTCAATAGTTTGATAGATAGGGATAAAAGAAATTCCGTAATCTTTCAAGGGTTCTAATAGCTTATCCAAATCTGAGGCAAAGGTTTGGGGATTTTCTAAAGGACCAACGGAAAAACCGAAAATATAATTATTTTCTTTGGGTTCTTGAACGAAAATCGAAAGGTCAACATTGAGATTACTTAGAAAACTTTCGTAATCTATCTTTAAAGCGTTAAAATACATTTGAGCAAAGTTGGAAATCATTAGTTCGGCGTTAAATGGTTCTAACAATAAAGTTTTCATAGTTGGTACGGTTTTTAAATCCGTGTATGTGCCTTCTAAATCATTTATTAAGACTACCGCTTTTGAATCTGAAGGTACTAATTTTAAAACGTCTTGAGGAAAAATTGTGATACTAAAAATGAAAATCAGTAATAAAAAAGAAAATAAGAATTTTTTCATAATTTACATCGTGCGATAATACGCACATTACCTCCTTTGATTTATTTTTTGATATTATCTTTATTATTTTACCATAAATTCCCAAAATATTTGAAAACTTTTGTCTACATTTCCATTAGCAAAGCAAACAATAAAAATGATATTTGATAGATAAAACTGTTCTCAAAACTGTATATGTCTATTGAAGGTAAGGCTACCTTTTTTCTTAACAATAAGAACGATAGAATCCCTGCAGCAAACAGCAAATATCCAGTCAAAATTTTTAAAATAGATAAGTTAGAAGTGATGGTTGCAAAATAATAAGTTATATATACAACGTTTAAAATTGCGAAGAAGAACATATACCAGTACTTGTATTCAAATTTTTTCTTCTTCACTTTAAAGGTGCTTAATAATTTATAAAAGTACATTCCGAAGATAAAAATGTTTATCTCTAAAAAATAGGATAAAGATAAATTATCCTTGAAGATATAAAGGCTAAAGGGGAACAATCCTCCTAGGTTCATGAGCAAGAAAAAAAGCAAAAAAAATGTATCTAAGGATATTTGTGAATCTTGTAGTTCTTTTAGATTTTTTGTACCGTTTTTCTCGTATATATCTTCGGCTATCATGAATAAAAATCCTTTGGTGAACATATGAAAAACTATAAAATATGGGAAAAGAGAAGGTTGGAGTAGAATAACCATCAGCCCATAACTCATCTGAGTCATTGTAGAATAAGCCATAAATTTTTTGATATCGTATTGTAGCAACGTAAATATGGATGCCAAAATAGCAGTTATAACTGCGAAATAGTACAGAAAATTTTTAAGTTCATTGGGTAAAGATGGTGTGAGTAAATAAATTATAAATAAAGGAAGTTTAACGATCATACCTGATAATATAGGAGAGATTCCTTTTACAGCCTCCGTGTGGGCATCGGGTAACCATCCAGAAAGAAAAAATAGTCCGCCTTTAGTTAACAACCCTGTTAGGATAAAACTGAAAGCAAAGGTATTAATTCCATTTAAAAGGTTGTAATTTAGATTCAAGGTACCTGAATTTGAATAAAGAATTCCTACCCCTATCAAATAGAAATTTAAGGCTACTAAGCTCATCATCATGTACTTCAAAGCTGCCCATATTCTTATTTCATTCTTATCGTATGATAATAAAAGAAAGGTTAATATAGAGGCGAGCTCCAAATGAACGTATATGTTGAAAAAATCTCTACTCATAAAGAAACCGTTTACACTTCCTGTCAATAGAAGCCAAAGTGAGAAAAACACATGATCATAATTTTTATAGATTCTAAAAAAGGTTATTAAAGAGAAAACATTGAATAAAATAAGTAAGAACTTAATAGTAAAGTCAAAGGTGAATTCGATACCTTTAAGTGCGGAATAGTTTCCTATTACAAATGAACCTTCTTGAAAAATAGCAAGAAATAAGAAAGTTAGTATATACGAAATTGTCACCAGTATGGTGGTTTTTCTTTTAAAAATATAAGTCAGTATGCCGAAAGATATTGGTATTAAAGATACAAGTAGAATCATGTTTTGCTCCTGTTCTTATGAGATTTTTTATTTTTTCTTGACTTTCTTTTCAATTTCGTCAACCTCAAGGGTCTTGAATTTGGAAGATAATATCATTGCAAAAACTAACATTAATGCCAAATTTGCAAATCCAATTACTATAACGGTAAGTAGAAAAGAATGTATGAGTGGGTCTGCGTAACTTTGTAGATGTGTGCTGATGATAGGTGAATTTGCATCATAGGCTAAAAGAACAAAAAAAAGAACTATTCCCCCTTGGAATACCCCGAGGTTAATAAATATTAAGATAAGATCTTTCTTTACGATAATTCCAAATAAGCCAATAAGTATTATTGATAAGGTCAGGATATAGAAAATATTCATAATAACCCCTTATGTTTTAAAAATCTATACAGAATAGTCCATGATCCACCAAAAACCTCGAAATAAATTAAAAAGTTTAGTAAAATGGCAGACCCTCCACTAGCCAGCTCCCCGGGATATCCATTTAGATGGAAATTAGAAAAAATTGTATCTCCCCAAGTATATCCTAATAAACCGTATATTATTATGAATAAAGGAACCAACATTTTTAGCTTCTCGATTTTAGATTTTACAAACAAGTTTTCTATTTCATCCGTTGGTCTAACCAGGGAAACAGCAAGAAAACCTGTTCCTAGAATAGTACCTGCAGCAAATCCACCACCAGGGGCTATATGCCCGGTTATCGCAATATAAAGAGAGATTAAGACTATTATTTGAAAAATTATTGGAGTTATAACCTTTATGATTGGTGTATCGTATATTATCTGTTGGTCGTCGGAAGCAACCGTTGGAATTTTCCCTATAAATTCGGAAATACCAATGATTACCACCGTAAAAACTAATATTTCAAAAAAGGTGTCGTATATCCTATAATCAAGAACAATAGCAGAAACCATATTAATCGATCCATTTTCGGTAAGGATTTCAGAAGATTCATAGAAACTTTTCATATCTCCAACTTTTAAATTTAATCCAAGAACGAAGAAAATTATGATTGTCAAGGTTAAAACAATGTACTTTTTCAACCTATATACCTCCTGACAAGGTTTTCATAGTATACGGTGTCACTTTTTATTTCTTCCAAAAATTTGTTGAAGTCCCTTGCTAAAGATTTATCCCTTTTATAAAAAATTATCCTGTAACTAGTATCTTTAATAATTTCTATTTTTTTGGACAGTAGCGTTTCTCCTCCCATCACTATTTTTCGGAATCTTACCGCATCTATTATGAAATCATCATCCAAATCTTCAAAGCTTTGTGATTTTAAGTTCGTCGTAAAAATTCCTAAACAAGTTTTATTAGGTTGACCAACAGCGTATAATTTTGATAATAATATACCGTTGGAAGGTATTATGTTTTCATAATTATTATCTTCTAAAATTATTCCTCCAGCCAGAATTTCTCCATGGTCGTTTATGTTATCTATAGGATCTTCAAGATCTTTGGTGTTTACTTTTATAAAATCGGCATCCAATCCTTTTCTTTCCAAAAATTCTTTGATCAGTTCGTATTCAAATCCGTATAAATTTCCTTCTTTTTCCTCTATCATATAAGGTGTTTCGATGTAGTAGACCTTAACCTCGGCAGTCTTTTTTATGGCAATTAGATATATAAAAATAACAAAAGCGGCACCAATAGTTATTTCAACAAAAGCTACATCCGGAGCATTCAGAAGAAAAAATAGTACAGAAGTGGCTACAGAAAAAACTCCGTAACCGATGATCACGTTAATATAGCTTTTTTGTGATAATATGTATAATGAAAGAACGATCAAACTTAAAAACAAAAAAATTATAGAATAGTTCACTTGATTTTTCTGCCCACCTTTTCGCCAGACTTTGCAGCGTGATAGGCAATTATTGAGGAGATTGCTGGATTCAAAACTAGAATAATGATAGATAATATGAGTAATCTAGCCATGTTTTCTGGATATTTTAGCATCAGTGAGATTATAACGGAGATTATTCCTACTGTATCTGCTATCCCAATTGCTTGAATTTTAGAATAGAAATCCTCCATCGTAAACAATCCTAAGGTTCCCGCAAACAGAAATATTATTCCCATTCCCATTAAAATGTTGGCGATCATCTTTTATTACCCCCTCTTTCCATGTACGCTGAGATTATCAAAACACCCCAGATGTTAAGAATTAAGAAAATAATTATAACGTCTAGAAGAAAAGATTGATCCGAAACAAGAGAAAAAACTAACATCAGGATGACCGCTTTTGAAGAGAACGAAGAATAGGAAAGTACCTTTTCCCATTTTGATTTTGTCAATATCAGCCTAATCAAAATCATAAAAAGGGATAAAAGGATAAAAATTTCTAGTATATGCATCAAATTATATCATCCTTCCAAACATTATCCACTATATGTGCCTCTTCAGGATTTGAAGAAACTTTATGGACTATTAACTTATCATCTTCTTCATATAAAACAAGTGTTTTAGGGGTCAATGAGATGGAATTTGCTATTGCAGCTTTTTCAAAATCAGATTTTCCTTTAACGTCTATATGAGATAAACCCGAGTACCTTTTTAAGAGTATCAAAGGTAAAAAAGAAAATGTATTTTTGTACATTTTTAAAAGGCTACCCAAACTATATACCAATATTTGTATAGTCCCATAAGTAGTATTTTTAAAAAATAAGTTGGTAATTCTAATTGTGATGATAACAACAAAAGTTCCTAAAATTAACGAAAGATCTGAAAAGTCGTTGATTAAAACACTCCAAATTATAAATAAAAAGATGTAAGCCATAAAAACTCCCGTGCCTTATTGATAGGCTAAGTTACGACTGGGATTTCCTATTGTTTTGGATATGTAATAGACAATTTCTTCCATTGTTTGTTTTATATCGTTTGTTTCAATTGAAAATCCAGCCGCTCGGGGATGACCGCCTCCACCATAATTGAGAGCTATCTTTGATACATCTGCCCACTTTTTGGATCTTAATGAAACATGATAGGAACCTTTTTCATATTCTTGAAATACAATGGCGATCTCAACGCCTCTTATGGATCGAAGGTTTTCTACAAATGAAGGAGAGTCTTTTGGTAAAACGTTGTATTTAGAGAGCATATCCAGGGATAATAAAGAATAAGCAATTTGACCATTTAAGGCAAGTTTAAGATTGGAAATGACATCTTTGTACAAATAGATCTGTTCTAATGGTATGTTATCCAATATGGTATTAGAAATATCACTAATATTTGCTCCTTTTTCAATCAATTCAGTGACATCTTTGAAAACTAAAACGTCGGCATTTTGATATTTAAAGAAGCCGGTATCGGTTGCTATTCCTAACAAATTCATTGTAGCCAGTTCTTTGTCGTATTCAACATTTAAAGAGGTTAATATTCTATAAACCATTTGAGCAGTTGAAGCCATCGTGGGGTCTACCCAATTCAAATTTCCAAAATGTGTATTTGTTACGTGATGATCTATCAAAAGGACATGAAAAGCATTTAAATATTTTTCAAATTTTCCTATTCTATCCGGTGATGAGCAGTCTAAAATTACCATGATATCGAAGTTCTTATAAATTATTTTTTCAACATCTTCAAACTTTTTGATCTTCGATTTAACCCAAGGAAATTGTAAAAGATATTCGGGGATTTCATCGTCGATCACTGCAGTCACATTTTTTCCTAATTTTTCTAATCCTAAAGTCATCGATACTAAACTACTCACATCATCTCCATCTGGGAGTATATGCCCTACTATCAAAACATTATCATTCTTACTTATTTCTTCTACGATCTCTTTTAGATTTTCAGACAACTTTTTTCCTCCGTTCTTTTTTGATGGTTTTCATTAAAATAATTTAATAGCGTTGTATACAACCTTTTCAAACTTTCCCTTTATTTTTTCAGTTATTCTAAGTACTTCTTCATGTCTTAGAGGTTGTGGGAGAATGCCAGCAGCCATATTCGTAACAGCGGAAAATGAAATAACTTTTAAATCAACATGATTCGCAGCCATCACTTCTGGTAAGGTTGACATGCCCACAAGGTCTGCTTCATACTTATCAAACATTCTAATTTCAGAAGGGGTTTCATAAGATGGACCCAAAGTCCATAAATAAGTCCCCTGTTTTAGTTCTATATTATCTTTTTTACATTTTTCTATAACGTTTTTTACCCACTTTTTGTCAACAGGTTCAACTAAAGAAGGGAATCTTGGACCAAACTCCTCTAAATTAGGGCCCCGTAAAGGATTTTTGAATGTAAAATTGATGAAATCGACATCTACCACTATATCACCTGGAGAAAATGTTCTGTTTATTCCCCCAGCTGCATTCTTTATTATTAATCCTTTAACGCCTAAATTCTTCATCACATAAATAGGGAAAACAATATCTTTTAGTTCAATTCCTTCATAAGCATGAAATCGTCCTTTTAATATTATGACCGGGATACCCTCTATGGTGCCTATTACTAAAGATCCTTCATGTCCTACTACAGTTGATTGTGGAAAAAAAGGAATGTCTTTGTATTCGATTACCTTTGGATTTTCTACTTGGTCCGCAATGTATCCAAGGCCAGAACCTAATATTAATCCTAAAATTGGTTTTATTTCTATGTTTTCTTTAATGAATTGAGAAGCTTTATCGATTTTGGTGGTCATAAGTACCTCCTTAGAACAAAATATAAATTTAAAGAGTTAAACTTTTATTTTGATTTCCTATTATTATATGCTTTGATTCATGCGACGTAAGGTTGATTACTTTTTCATTAACCAAAATTTCGATGATGTCATCGTTTTTTTTAATTACTTTTAGAGTTAAACCAGGATATATCCCTTTGTCCATTATGTTTTTTCTTAACGTAGAATCTCCTGAAATATCTTATATTTTTGCAGATTCTGATACATTTAAATCCCAAAGAGAAGTTTTGAAGTCATGAGGCATTTTCTTTCTGTAATTTTAAATAAACTTCTTCGCTTCAGTTAATTCTATTGGGTTTCTTTTAAGGAATAGCATTAATCCATCTAAAGAAATATAAAAATTATCATTCATGTGATGTTCAATACCGCAAGATAAGGTGTATGCTTCTTCTTTTGAAAGTCCTAACACGTTTACAAAAAAATCTATGAGAATTATGTATCTTCTATAAACCTTTTCAGCATTAAGCAAACCTTTTTCCGTAAGTTTTACATAACCGTACCGTTCATGTTTAACATAACCATATTTTTCTAGTTTTCTAATGGCTTCAACTGAGGAAGCATCTTTTACAGACAATATTCGCGAAATATCTCTTACTCTTGGTATTTTTCCATCAATGTGTAAAATATAAATCGCCCTCAAATAATTTTCAAGACTTTCCGAGATATTCTCAGCCAACATTTACTCTCCTTTTTTCAGTACTTCTCTGATGAACAAGCCGGTTTCCATTCCCGTTTCAATCGTTTCCCCATCACATTCCACTATTGGAAAAGATGAAGTTTTCCCCTTCTTGATAACTGTAGCCTTCTTGCCGTTGTTTAAAATAACTTGGCTTCCTGTTGGGTACAACCCAACTATTGAAAAGAAAATACTTACATAATACGGGTCAAAAATTAATCCTGAATATCTTAAGAGAAAACTCATCGCATCGTATGGGGAATTCCCTATTTCTATGTAAGAATCGTAGGCATCTCCTATTTGTAATATTCTTACCAAAGGACTTATAGCGTTCTCTTTTAATCTCATAAAAATACCTGTTCCGTCGTAGCGTTCGTGGTGGGTAGAGATAGCATCTACAATTTCTTTTCCTATATTTTTTTGAATATTTTTTAATGTTTCATAAGCAGAAACAATGTGAGATCTGACCGTTACATCTTCTAGGTCTATATAATCAAATATCACTCTTTTTCCTATCAAGCTGTATCCAATATCATGGAGTAAACACGTTTTTACCAAGGAGTCGAAGAATACATCCGGCATATTCAATTTTGAAGCAATTATAGAGGCAATAATGGATGTATTTATAGAATGAGAATTTAAAGCTTCATTTCCTATGGCGTGGAATAAATTTAGAACGACGTCTTCAGTTTTTAAAAATTTCTTATAAATATCTTCTGCAAGGGAATCCAATTCTGAAGGATCGTCTTTTAAATACGTTATATCTTTTACAAATTCGAAATGTTGATGCCATTCATTATATGTTTCCTCTTCTACAATAGGGGGAATATTTTCAAACTCTATGGAGATTTTTTCTTCGATCTTTTTTTCAATAAAATCATTTTCATCGTAAACATTTACGATCTTTATGCCGTGGCTTCTCAATCTTTTAATGTCACTTGATTTTAAAACAGTACCTTTTGGAATTAATAATGTGGATTCTTTAAAAACATCTTCTGCAACTATTTGACCGGGTTTTAATTCATAAAATGGGATTTTTTTCATAAAGAACACCCGCCTTCCGGATTTTATTGATTGTTCGGTGAAAGTATTGAAACATATTTATTATTAGAAAAAATATTGTTTGCCGTTTCAATAACTTTATCAATTTCAACCTTTTCTATATTTTTTATAAATTCTTCTATTGTAATGATTTTACCATAATTTATGTATAAATCTAAAACATTTAAAGCCATAGATAAATTGTTTTCTACCTCTAAAGTCAATTTGCCGATTAATCTCTTCTTTCCGTAATCGAACCATTTTTCGATTTCTTTATTATTCTTGAGATCTTCTACAACTTCCTGTATTTTTCCGAGTAGTTTTTCCAAGTTTTTATCTGTTGTTGCGGCATAAAATAATAGCAAACCAGCTTTTGGATAAGTTTCATAATCAGATGTGACTTCGTAAGCCAAACCTTCTTCTTCTCTAATTTTCGAAAATAAGAGAGAACTCATTCCACTTCCCAGAAAGGTATTGAGTACTAGTGTAGAGTAATATGACTTATCTAATTTAGGAGGTGCTTTAAAACCTTGAACTAAATAATTGCTAGCTAAATCATTTTTGAATTTTTTGATGAAGATTTCTTTATCAACTATAGAAGGACTGGCAATGCTATTTTTATAAGAGTTCAAATTTGCAATACTTTTTATTCGGTTGAGTTGTTTCAATACTGAATCCTCATCGAACTTTCCTGATATTATGACTACTGTATTTTCCGGTTGATAGTATTTGTTGTGGAACTCTTCTATTGTTGTTTTCTTTATATTCATAACGGTATCTTTGTATCCCATTATAGGTCTTGAAAAGTTGTCATCGTATACATTTTTGTACAAGTTTTCAAATACAATGTTTATGGGTTCATCTTCATATGAAGAGATTTCTTCTAATATTATACTTTTTTCCTTTTCTATGTCGTCTTCTTTGAATAAAGGTTCATAAAGGATCTCTGACATGATTTCTAGTGTTTCATTCAATTTTAGAGAAGGTATCTTTGCAAAAAAAACTGTGAAATTCTTTGAAGTAAAGGCATTTAAGACGCCCCCTACTTCTTCTATTGGTTGTTTTATTTCGAAGGTATTTTTTCTTTTAGTTGCTCGAAAAGAAACATGTTCAATGAGATGAGATAATCCTGCATTTTCTTTTACCTCCTGTGAGGAACCTACTTTCACACAAAAAAGTACGGACGCACTCATCATAGAATCCCTGTTGATAAGAATTACATCTAAACCATTGTCTAATATTTTATGAGTATACAAAGTGGGTTTTACCTCCATACGCTTAGGGACTCCGTCCCTAAGAACCTTATTGATAACGTTTAAAATCATTTTTCCTTAAATATTTTGTTTGGAAAAACAGAAAATTTACTATATTTAATTATACCATAACATTATCAATTATATCTAAAATATCATACAAACAATTGGGTTGATAATTATTCTAAGTAAGATCTTCGAAAGGGGCTATAAAATTTGCTCTGATTTTTGATTATAAAATAAGTAATAAAATTGTCAGACATTTTAGGAATAAAATGAGGAGAGGAACGAGGCAAAAGTGCAAGAACTCTTTTATCCTTGTGGGTAGGGAGCGGGGCAAAGGGGCGCTGTATATAAGTTTTAGAACTTCTAAAGACAATATCTATATACAATTAATAAAAACATGCGGTTAAAAAGCCGCACGTTTGATTTGTTAATTTCCTTCTTTTAATTGTTTTAATTGGAATTTTCCTTGGTCTTCAACCTTCATTACCTCGACTTTAACCTTATCACCAATTTTAAAAGTCTGAAGTTTGTCTTTCAAATTGGATACATGCAACATTCCAACCTTGCCTGGTAACACTTCGACAAATATGCCGTATTTTTCGACCCTTTTTACTGTGCCTTCAAAAATTCCACCTTTTTCTACTTCTGCGATTGAATTTTGAATATGCTTAATAGCTTCATCAACTTTACTTGCATCATGGCCGGTTATTTTAACTTTTCCATCATCTTCTATGTAAACTTCAACATTGTATAGTTCGCTGATCTCTTTAATATTTTTTCCTCCGGGTCCGATTACTTCTCCTATTTTTGAAACGGGTATTTTAAACACTTTCATTATTGGGACGTATGAAGACAGTTCTTTGCGCGGTTGGGGGATAGTGTCATACATCTTATCCAAAATCCTTAACCTTGCTATCTTTGCTCTTTCTAATGCCTTTTGAAGAACTTCCTTATTAACTTGACTAGTTTTAACATCCATTTGAAAAGCAGTTATACCCTCTCTAGTTCCTGCCACTTTAAAATCCATGTCTCCGAGATGATCCTCCATCCCTAAAATATCTGTTAAAACTACGAAATTATCGTTTTCAAAGATCAAACCCATGGCAATACCTGCCACATGTTTCAGGATAGGTACACCTGCATCCATTAAGGCCAAAGAAGCGGAACATACGCTAGCCATCGATGAGGAACCGTTAGATTCTAAAATATCCGAAACGACTCTAATAGTGTAAGGGAACTCCTCATCGTTTGGGATAAGGTTTTTATGTGCCCTTTCTGCCAAATGTCCGTGGCCAATTTCTCTTCTGCTGACTCCTCTGAGCCTTTTTACTTCACCAGTTGAGAAAGGCGGAAAATTATAATGGAGCATGAACCTCTTTTCTTCGTCGCTGAATATGGTATCAATAACTTGAACATCCAAAGGGGCACCTAATGTAACAGTTCCGAGAGATTGCGTTTCCCCTCTAGTAAAAAGAGCAGAACCGTGCACTCTTGGTATCAGTCCCACTTCACAGGTGATGTCTCTAATTTCATCACAATTTCTTCCATCAACTCTTTTGTTCTCGTTAATAATCATCTTTCTCATCGATTCTTGAAGTTTTTCTTCAAACGCATTTCCTAAGAATCGTTTTTTATCTTCAAAAAAGGCAACACTCCATTTTTCCAAGAATTGTTCTTCAAATTTTTTCATTACATTCTTTTTATACTCTGATATAACTTTATCCCTGTTTTTTTTACCGTTGGTAAGTAGTACGTTTTTTAACTCTTCTTCGTTGATGAGTGAGAGGTAATCTTCAATAAATTCCCCTGGGATTATTTCTTTTTGAACTTCCCATTTTTCAATGTTAAATTCTGAAAGAAACTCTTCTTCAATTGATATAATTTCTTTTATCTTTTCCTGTGCAAACATCAGAGCGTCGACCATCTCTTCTTCCGACACTTCCAGTGATTCACCTTCTACCATTGTAACTGCATCTTTTGTTCCTGCAACGACCATGTCGATTCTAGAATTTTTTAGTTGCTCTTGAGTTGGGAAGGCAACGAACTGCCCATCAACGTATCCTATTCTCACTCCTGCGACGATACCATCAAATGGGATAGGTGAAAGATTCAAGGCTAATGAAGCACCTGTTATACCCCATGTTTCTATGCTGTCGTCATTCAACATTGAAAATACCGTAGTTATTACTTGAACCTCGTTGAAGAAATCTTCTGGGAACAAAGGTCTAATCGGTCTATCGATAAGTCTTGCAGCTAATATAGCTTCATCACTTGGCTTTCCTTCCCTTTTTATGAATCCTCCCGGAATTTTCCCAACTGCATAGAATTTTTCCTGAAATTCTACGGTTAATGGGAAAAAATCCTGGCCTTTTACAGCATCTTCCGAAGCGTCTGTTGTAACTAATATGGTTGACTCGTTAAAAGTCAGCATCACTGAGCCAAGAGACTGTTTGGCAACTTTGCCGTGTTCAATACGTAATTTTCTCCCAAACAGTTCTTTTTCCAATACTTTCATTCTCACACCTCCATTATAAAAACAAAACGGAGCGTATGCCCCGCTTTTTGAAAATTTGTTATCAACCTCTTATACCTAATTTCTTAATAATCTCTTGATAAACTAAGGGTTTGTTTTTCCTCAAATATTTGAGCATCTTTCTTCTTTTTCCTACCATCATCATCAATCCACGTCTACTATGATAATCTTTTGGGTGTTGTTTCAAATGTTCCGTTAGATGTTTTATTCTAGCAGAAAGTAGAGCTATTTGTACTTCTACAGAACCAGTATCCTTATCGTTGACTTTAAATTCCTCGATAAGTTCTTCTTTTTTTTCGGGATCCAATCCTCTAGACATCTTTTCTATAACCTCCTACAAACAATTCCTTTAACTAAGTAAAGGGGTTACTCCCTAAACTGAGTTAAGGTTCTAAATATATTATACAATCATATCATTATTTTGTCAAATTTATTGATTCAGTTGATGATATTTGATCTTCATTTATGTATTCCCGAATTGCATGTGAAGCAGCTATAGCTCCATCGGATACGGCGGTTACAATTTGTCTGATTTCTTTGTGTCTTATATCTCCTGCTGCATAAATACCTTTAATATTAGTTTCCATATTCTCGTCTGTAATTAAGAAACCATATTCGTCAAAATCGAAAAGGTCGGCATTTAAAAAGCTAGTTTCTGGTACTAAACCAACAAAAACAAAAACTCCATCGAAAGGTTCTTCGTAAACTTCACCGTTTTTTAGATTTTTTATGACTAAACTTTCGACTTTATCTTTGCCTTTAATTTCTTCAACGACTGAGCTCCATTTAAATTTTATGTTTTTTCGAGAAAAAGCTCTATCTTGATAAAGCTTATCTGCTCTAAGTTTATCTCTTCTATGAATTATATAAACTTCTTTAGCTATATTCGATAAATAAACCGCTTCCTCCACAGCTGTGTTTCCCCCTCCAACGACAGCAACCTTTTTGTTTTTAAAAAAATGGCCATCGCACGACGCACAGTAAGAAACACCTCTGGAGGAAAATTCTTCTTCACCTTTCACTTCTAATTTTCTGGGGTTAGATCCACTTGCTATTATTATTGCTTTTGATTTAATTGTTTTTCCATTTTCCATAACGACCATTTTATTGGAGCCTTCATCCTTATCTGCCGTGAGGCCGTCTATCAATTCTATCACCTTTCCGTCATAAAAATCGGCTCCGAAGTGCTCTGCGTGCTCTTTCATCAAAGAGGAGAGCTCTTCACCTTTTACTGTTTTAAACCCGGGGTAATTTTCTATTATATCCGTTAAATTCATTTGACCGCCTTCAATTGCTTTTTCAATTACAAGCGCAGAAGCTCCACCTTGTAAAGCATATATAGCAGCCGAAATTCCCGCCGGTCCACCACCGATTATTACAATGTCATATTGTTGTTTTATTTCCGATTTTTTGTTGGCCCCTTCAACGTTAAAAAACATCCAAGAACCTCCTTCAGTTTGTCCTATTCAACAGCTTTTAAAACTTCTTCCACAAAACTATTTTCAGGGTAGGCCCCTACGAACTCACCTTTCTTTATCCATCTTTCATTTTCTTTTTCTTCTATCACAGTATGTGGAACGGAACTAACACCGTATTCGAAAGATATTCTATCAAATTCGTTTGCTTCTATCATTTCCCCTGTTATATTAGGATTTAACATAGCTGTTTGGTGAGCTGCAAAAACGGCCCTAGGGCAGTATGGGCAGGTTGGAGTTACAAAAACTCTGATTCTTATCTTTTTATTTATCTGGGATAATTTTTCTTTGTTTTCATCGCTGAAAGAGTTCACACTTTTATTAGAAACAGCTATAATATTTTGAAGAAGGGTGGTGAACTCGTAACCAGACGGGATTCCATAGTATCGAATGCCATAATCGTTCCCTTCACTATCTAATATTAATGTAACGGGTGATAAATCTTTTTCAATCTCGTACTTGTTGATTTCTTCGGAATCAGAATGATAGGTGTTAACCTTTATTCTATCGTCTAATTCTTTGAGTTCTCCAAGCAACTGTTCAACTATTTCAGAGTATTCTCCGTCATTTTTGATTAAGAATATTTGAACAGATTCTGTCAATTCCTCTAAAATTTCTTTTACTTTATTTTGTGTTTCTTTGTCCATTAATTTTTCCATATTTTAAAAACCTCCATCTAATTTAGTATTTATATACCTCCTATAGGTATATTAACATATTTTGATTTAATCTACTTTAAAATTCTATACGCTGTGTTAATTTTTGATGATTTAACTATTGTTGTGAAAAATAAAAGAATCGATGGTATTATTATTATCAGCGGGTTTAGTGTTAAAGGGATTGACAAAAATAATTTATCCATGAAATAATAAAAAGATACGGCGAAAAGAAAAGCTTCACCTCCCCTCATTAGTATTTTTTTTGAGAGAAAATTGCTAAAGTATGTTTTTTTTGAATATCCGAAAGAGAGAATAGTTATTTTGAACCTTTCATGATATTTTTTAGTGGCTGCGTCAAACGATCTAAGGTAAAATAAGAACAAGATAAAAAATACAATTATTTCCATAAATATTGATAAATCGTTTAAATATTTCAAATAAAAACATACCAGCAAAAAAGATGTTAAGCCGTATATGTTAAAATAATCTACAAAATGATAGGGTTCTTTGTTTTTCATGATCAGAAATTTAATAACAGCAAAAGCTATTAAAAAACTAATTGCATTGATAAACAACGACTTTAATAATACCATAAAAATTACCTCAGAGTTTTATTCTTTATTTTCTGGGTTGCTATCAGGAATTGTATCGTTTTTCGAAATATCTGCCATAGCAGCTACAGAACTCAATATTCCCGAAATTTCATAAGGCATAAAGACCTTTGTTGATTTTCCGTCTGAAATTGCTTTTAATGCCTCAAAATATCTTATAGTTATCAAATCTTTTGTAGGATTACCCTTATGAATTGAGTCGAAAACTTTAAGAATTGCCTCAGCTTCTCCATCTGCTTCGATACTTAATTTATACTTTTGAGCGTCTGCTTTTTTCTTAACGGCTTCCGCCTCACCTTCTGCTTTTAATATCGCGGCGTTTCTGTCTCCTTCCGCTTTGGTAATTTGTGACTGTTTGTACCCTTCAGCTTCTAAGATTACAGCTCTTTTCATTCTTTCGGCTTTCATTTGTTTGCTCATTGCATCCATAATGTCTTGAGGCGGATCGATCTTTTTAATCTCTACTCTGGTAATTCTTACTCCCCATTTATCGGTAGCTTCATCTAATACTTCTCTGAGTTTTGTGTTGATTCTTTCCCTAGAGGTTAATGTTTGGTCTAATTCTAATTCTCCTATAACGTTCCTTAGATTTGTTTGAGCTAATTTAACAGCGGCAGATGTAAAATCTCCAACGTTGTAGACTACTCTATAAGCATCAGTTACCTCGTAATATATAATGGCATCAACAGTAACTATAACGTTATCCCTAGTGATAACCTCTTGAGGTGGAACATCGATCACCATTTCTCTTAAATCTACTTTGGTTATTCTTTCTATGAAAGGCATGATGAAATTTAATCCAGAATCAACCTGTCTATGAAACTTCCCTAATCTTTCTACTAACCCTTTTTCGTAAGGACGTATAATTTTCAAACTCATTGCTGCAATAAAAATCAAAAATAGAACTACTATTATCAATATTACCAACATTGCTTTTCCCACCTTTCTTTTTCAAATTGTGTTCACCAAAAGTGCATTCTATTCCTCTATCTCTTCTTTTTGATTATTTTCAGTGGCTTTGTTTTTTTTTATATACACAAAATTAGCACTTTTTTTTGTGATTGTAACATCATCTCCCACATTAAAATGGGTTTCTTCATCTTCCGGATATGCTCTCCATTCGTCTCCCTTTATTTTAACGATGATTCTTCCTTTATCATCAATCTTATCCACCTTAGCTTTCATACCAACAAATTGATCTTGATAAGGTTTTATGGTAGAAGAACCTTTGTACATATTTTGTACGATTTTTCTCGTTGAGATCCATAACAAAAAAGAAACGGTTAAGAATATTACCAAATTTAAAACAACCGATGAAATAAATAAAGAAGTAATAGCTGCCACCCCAGCTCCTATAGCAAACCATAGAAAGAAAAAAGATGGAAGTATAGCTTCAGCAACTGCAAAAATTATTGCAAAAATAACCCACACGCCCCATTGACCCATAATTATCACCTCATATTTACTTTAGATTTTGAAAACTCTTTCTGGGTGAACGATATTTATTTGTATATTTGGAAATTCTTTATTCATTTCTTCTTTGACTAACTTAATTTTGCTGTTGTACCTACTTGAGACATGGTATATGATGACTCTTTTAGGCTTGGAGATGTTTATTAAATTTTTTAATTCTGATAGGGAGGTATGGTTTCTAATTTTTCTATCCTTTTCATCAAAAAAGGTACATTCATGAACCAGCGTTCCACAATTTTTTGCGAAATTAGGCGGAATAGGTAAAGAATCCCCGCTTATAGTCAATATATTGGCAATGTAATTTTCTAAAATGTCTTCCTTTTTATTGATTATTAGATCTTTTATTTCTGATTCTTTTAGTTCTCTATACTCTTGTTTTAGTCTTTTTCTTTGTTCTAAAATTTGGTAACCAAAAGAGGTTTCTCCAGGGGTGTGTCTTGTTTTAAAGGGTTTTATAAATCTTTTGTTGTTTAGAGGGATCGTATCCGATAATGTCATTTCCTTAAAATCTGTTTCGTATCTTAATCTTTTATTCATTTTACTTATGAATTTTAAATACTCACTAATATTTTCCGATCCCTTTGGATAATAAATTTCAAGTTTTTTATTTCTATTCCCCATAGCGTTATTACGAGTGTTAATGATACCCCATAATCCAGCTATATGATCTACGTGGGAGTGTGTTAAAATAATCTTTTCAATGCCATATATTTTGTTTCCTAACTCTGCACTAACCCCTTCACCAGCATCGAAAAGTATTCTATCAGGCTTATAAAAAACCCATGTCGTATATAATGCCTTTGATCTTATTAAAAACTCCAACTACCACAACTCCCATTGTAATTTATTCGTTTTCTGATTTAATTACTACCTTTATTTCCCCTCTCACAGCTTGAGGGAGTTTCACTTTTAAAGTGTGAGTTCCTAATTCTTTTATGTTTACCTTTTCATCAAACCAAGTTTTATCAAATTTTTCATCGAGTAATTCTTCTATTTTCTCGGATATATCTTGAGCTGTTACAGCACCAAAAAGTTTGCCTTTTTCTCCAGCTTTTGCTTTTATTTCTATTTTTGTATCTTTTAATTTTTCTAAAATTTCTTCGCTTCTTTTTCTTAGGTTTTCCTTCTTTTTGTCTTCTATTTTTTTGTTTTCTTTTATGTGCTTTATATAACCATCGGTTGCTTCAACAGCCAAATTTTTTGGAATCAGATAATTCCTTGCGTATCCATCAGATACCTCTTTTATTTCACCTTTTCTCCCTAATTTTGCCACATCTTCCAGCAACAATACTTTCATCTTTTACAACACCCCTTTGTACAATTTTATCATAATTGGATGAAAAACATACCTTCAAAAAAAATAGATAGAGGGATTCCTCTATCTATTGTATTTACGATGTAAATTGTCGCCTCACTCGTTCACATAAGGAACCAGCATCATTTTTCTAGCACGATGAATCGCTCTTCGAACCATTCTTTGATGTTTGGCACAATTTCCATTTATCCTTTTTGGAAGGATTTTTCCCTTATCGTTCATAAACTCCTTCAATTTTCTAACATCTTTGTAATCAATATATTCAACGTTATCTCTACATAATTTGCATTTTTTTACTTTTTTTCTTTCCCTTTTAACGTAAGCCATCCTAGTTAAAACCTCCGTTTTTCCCAATTGTTATTTTCTTTCCCGTTACCATTTTTTATTAAAAACTTATTTGTACGTTTTTGTGATCAGATAGGTTTATCATCTGAAGAAAGATGATTTTCGAGATCACTAAAGCTTTCTTCTAAGAGAGCATCGTTCTCGAGTAAAGCGTCATCATCTATTTCTTCGATCGTATTATCATTGTCTGAAATTCTCTCTTTCTCTGAGAATCCTTCTTCCACCCTAATGTCCATATCAGAAAATTCGTTAGCTTGTTGAGCCTTTTTTGTTTCCATAAAATTCATTCTATTAGCCCAAATTTCTGCGGTTTCTCTTTTAATATTATCTCTATCTGTCCATTGATTAATATGAAGTGATCCTTCTACTAGGATCAACTTTCCTTTTTTTAAATAGTTTGATGCAAAATCTGCTTGTTTACCAAAAGCCACGATTTTTATGAAATCTGTACCATCTTGATTATTTGAAGTACGTCTGTCAACAGCTAAGTGAAAGTTTGCAACGTTATTTCCATTCATAGTAGAGCGTATCTCTGGATCTCTGGTTAATCTTCCAACCAAAATAACTTTATTATAAGAAATAGACATAAGAAACACTTCCTAATTTTAGTTAAATTTCTTCACTAGTTTCTGGTTCTTCTACCTTTATTTTTGATTCTTTCTGAGTTTTTCTTACTTTTTTTTCAAGATCTTCTCTTCTAATCGTTTGGAACCTAAAAATCTCTTGGTTAACTTTAAAAAGATCATCCAGTTGGTTAACCTTTTCTGGATCAGCTTTGTATATGATGTAAGTGTAATCTCCTTCTGTAAATTTACCTTTTTGAGTTCTATAGGCTAATTTTCTTACACCCCATCTCGTGAACTCTTCGACTTCACCTTCCAGTTGGCCTTCTATCCAACCTCTCACCTTTTCTGCCAAAGCATTTCTTTCCTCTTCAGGAATGTCTGTTCTAATGACAAACATTGTTTCATAGTATCTTTTTCCCACTTTATACCTCCTCCTATGGTCTTAGGCCTCTGAACTTATCAGAAGCAGGATTTTTTCATGTGCAATTATAACAGAAAATAGAAAGAAGGTTATTGTTTTTATTTAAAAATTATATTAAAATTCTATACCAAATCCAAAGTTTAGTCTTAAAATGTTTTCATCTTCAGTTGAAGGTTCGAAAGTATCTTTATCTTCATTGAATTCTAATTTGTTTTGTATTACTCCCATATCGGCTGATAGGTTAAATTCAAGATTTTTAAAATAGAAGTTTGTTGCTATGGTATATACATATCGTTTTTCCAAAAGCGGATCATCCAAAAGGTAGGTGCCTTCATCTGGAGCGGTATCCTCGGTTGGTGATTTGCTTCCAGAAAACACCGTTTCAAAAGAAGAATAAAGGTTGAGCCAATTATTGTACGTGTAATCATAGTCAACTAGGAAAGAAACCGTGTTTTCGCCGTATTTGTATCCGATGTAGTTATCTGTGTACTCTATAATCTTCATAATCTTCTCATTATCATCATTATAGTAATAATAAATACTTTCTGGATAGATAGTGTAACTACTGTCCCCACATCCTGGTTGAAAAGTGTATCGGGTTGCAAAGGCACCGTAAACACCAAAAGTTCCTAAGTTGCTTGTTAGATTTAAGCCTGAAGAAAAGGCTACTTTATCAGGATTTTGTGTGCCCTCTGGATTGAAGAACCTGTTGGTGTTGAAATCGTCTACTAATAGTTGAGAGTATATATAATAATTAGAGTCCTTGTAATCAAAGAAGAATCCCATTATTGAGTTATCGTTTATATCTTCAGACCAAGGCATATCATTCTTGAATGCTCTAATCTCTTGAGCAAAATATGCAGGCATGGGGTTTAGAAAATAAAAAAAGTCAAAGGCCCTGTTGTAAACTAGCACATCTTGATAACCTACCCTGAAATTGCCAAATTTCAATCCATACGTTTTGTAATTCATTGCTTTAGGAGCAAAATTCCAGTTATTTTCACTTACCAATTGAACCCACATAGTTTCAAAAAAGAAATGTTCATCTTCATAACCTACATCTAAATTGACAAGAGGAATATTATTGGAAGAAAAGAACAATGAATAAGGAGAATTCACCTCATCTTTTAGTTGCTTTATACCACCACTCAACTCAAGGGTTTGATCGTCGTTTCTAAGGGTGATATAACTATTTTCTATCAAAAAATAATGATCCCAATAATAATTTGACTCATAAAAATAATATTTATCATCGTTGTAGAAGGCTAACCCGCTTGTGATATCAAAGTTTGGGGTGTAATTGTATAATTTTATACCTATCCTGTCAGTGAAGGTTTCTTCGTCGTAATTATCGTATGTTCCTTGAAAGTCAACTTCTAAATTTATTGAAAATCCAAGTGAAAAAAGTAAAAGAATCGTTAAAAAGGGAAACAAAGTTTTTTTGTACATTTTATACCCCCTCAGCTTAGCTGGTAACTATCTTGCTCAACTATCTCTCGCAATCTTTTGATTTTAGAATCTTCCCCCAGTACTATTATCACGTCTCCTTCTTCTATTATTGTATTTGCCTTAGGATTAAATATGCTGTTATTATCCTTTTTTCTTACGGCTATCACAATCATATCTACCTTGTCGGGTAGGGCTATTTCTTTAAGGGATTTACCAATTACCCAAGAGTTTTTGGGTATATCCACCTCTTCCAGCTGTAAATCTTTTTCAGGTGTGTGTATTATCGTTTCAAGAAACGATACAATGTTAGGCCGGGTTGCCATATAGGCTAATCTATTACCGGAGATTTCAGATTCAAGAACGATCTTGTTGATCCCGGCATAAGAAAGTTTCTTCACCGATTCTGGGTCGTTGACTTTTGAAATAATGTTGATTTTAGGAACTATACTTTTCACCGTTAAAGCAACAAACAAGTTATCCACATCGGAAGGTAGGGTTAATATGATGCTATCGGCTCTTTTGACTCCAACTTCTTCCAGCACCGTTTCATTTTTTGCGTCACCAATAAAATATGGAATTTCCGCATTTATTTCTTTTAGAAATTGTTGGGCTCTTTCTTCTGATTTGTCCAATAGGATAAAATCTTTTTTCTCTTTTAACAGATTTTGACAGACAAAAAATCCTGTTTTACCGGCTCCTACAACAATATAATGATTATTCATACCATCTATTTTTTTCATCCTTTTTCTTACCTCCAAAACGTTTCTCATCTCACCTTCAACAATGAAGGAGGTTAGGGTTGAAAGAGAGTATAAAACTACCGTTATTCCAGAGAGGATCAATGCCATTGTAAATATATGTGAAACTCTCGATAGATCGGCAGGTATATCGTATCCAACGGTACTCAATGTGATTATAGTAAAAAATAGAGAGTCTAAAAAAACCCAATCTTCCAGTACCATATACCCTACCGTTCCAGTAAAGACTATTAGAACAAAAATTATAATGGATATCACAAATCGTCTTATTTTTAAAGCGAGAGTTTCATTCATTTGATCGAGACATGTGCCCCCTTTCACGTTGGAGATTAATGGTTTTTACCTTATAATCATTAATGTTTGATCCCCCTCGACGCTGTCCCCTCTTTTTACCAAAATTTTTTCAACTATACCGTCGTTTTCGGCTGGTATTTCATTTTCCATCTTCATTGCTTCTATTATGACAAGCTTATCTCCAGCTTTAACGCTCTGTCCTTCTTTCACATTTATTTCGTTAATTACTCCTGGAAGAGGAGCTTTGACCTCATAACCGGCGTCTGTTTCTCTTTTAGTTGACTCCTCAGGGATCTTTTCCTCTTCATCTTTTTGTTTTTTCGTAGGTTTTTTCTTGGCTCTTTTTTCGTTTTTTTTGTCGACAGTAGGTTTGGGAGACTCACTAAATTTCTCTTTTTCAGAGGTTCTTTCTTCTGTTTGTTTTATTTTTTCTTCGTTAGTATTTTCAGAGCCTATTTCCTCAACTTCAACCTCATAGGTTTTATCGTTTATAGTAACTTTGAATTTTCTTTTCAATTTACTTTACCTCCACCTTTTTTTGTAATAAGGTCTCCAAGAAATAGAAGGTTCATGTTTCATCCATCTTGTTTTAATTTCCCTTTTTGATTCTAACTCTTTGTTTGAAACTTCTTTAATACTTTCAATTTTGAATTCTTTATGAGTAAGATAAGTAGTTATAGCTGAAACGATAGCAAAAAGTTCTTCTTCATCTCTTTTTTCATGGTTTTCAATTCTTTTAACTTGTGGTGGCTTTATGTACTCTTTTTGAGGTTTTCCTAAACTTGATTTGCCCGGTAAATTATTACTATTTTTACTTTTAAAGAAAAAGCGAAAAAGCCAAATAATCGTCATTAAAATTATTAACAATAAAAAAACTATAGATATTCCCATTAACGCAATAAACCATACATTTTTCATAATTACCCCTCCATCATAAAGGAATATTTCCATGCTTTTTAGATGGAGTTGGTTTTACCTTTGAGTAAGCTATAGAGAGAGAAGCAGATAATTTTTTTCTTGTTTCGATGGGTTCTATAACATCTTCTATATAACCCCTTGAGGCTGCTTCATAGGGATTTGCAAACCGCTCTTTGTATTCTTCTACGCGTTTTTTTCTCGTTTCTTCCGGATTTTCGGAATTTTCTATCTCTTTTGCAAAGATAATGTTTGCTGCTCCTTCGGATCCCATAACAGCTATTTCCGCAGTTGGATAGGCAAATACGAAATCAGCGCCTAAATGTTGTGAAGCCATTGCAATATATGCTCCACCGTAGGCTTTTCTAAGAATTACAGTAATCATTGGAACTGTGGATTCAGAATAAGCATACAAAAGCTTTGCTCCATGTCTAATTATTCCTCCGTGTTCTTGTGATACTCCTGGTAAATATCCAGGTGTGTCAACAAAGGTTATAATAGGTATATTAAAAGAATCACAGAATCTTATAAATCTGGCTGCTTTATCGGAAGCATCGATATCGAGCGAACCGGCCAAGATTTTTGGTTGGTTGGCAATGATTCCAACAGATTTTCCTTCCAATCTGGCAAATCCTACAACCATATTTTTGGCAAAATGAGGATGAATTTCGAAGAAAGTACCGGGATCGAATACTAATTTGATTAAATCTTTTACATCGTAACTTTTTTTCGGGTTAGGTGAAACTATTTCGTTTATTTCTTCAGGTAATTCGTAGCTTTTATCGTAATCAGTGGGTTCTACAGGATCCATATTGTTTGAAGGTATGTAAGAAAGTAGCTTTCTGACAAGTTCCATGGCTTCCTCATCGTCTTTTGCCAAAAGGTGGGCAACACCACTTTTTGAGTTATGAATCTTTGCCCCACCCAGATTCTCTTTATCAATGTTTTCTCCAGTCACAGTTTTTATAACCTGAGGGCCGGTGATGAACATTTGGGAAGTTTGATCAACCATAATTACGAAATCAGTTATCGCTGGAGAATAAACCGCTCCTCCTGCACACGGGCCTGCTATAACAGTTATTTGTGGGATTACACCAGAAGCCTGGGTGTTTCTATAGAAGATTCCACCGTAGCCATATAGAGCATCAACCGCTTCCTGTATTCTGGCTCCTCCAGAGTCGTTTATTCCGATTAAAGGAATGCCGTATTTCATTGCCAAATCTTGTAATTTCATTATTTTCTTTGCATGCATTTCTCCAAGGGATCCACCTTGAATGGTGAAATCTTGGGAAAAAATTGCAACTTTTTTGCCGTTGATCTCTCCAAATCCTGTGACAACTCCATCGTATGGAAATTCTTTTTTATCTAAATCAAAGTATGTACATCTATGTTTAACTAACATATCGATTTCTTCAAAAGTACCTTCATCTACGAGAGCTTCTATTCTTTCACGGGCTGTTAACTTACCCATTTTATGTTGTTTTTCTATTCTCTCTTTCCCTCCTCCAACAAGAAGGGATTCTTTCTTTTTTCTCAACTCTTCTATTTTTTGAGTTAGTTCTTCATCTGGCATATATAAAGCCTCCTTATTTGCGATATTTACTGATTTTAGAAACTCTAAAATCTCTTTTAGCGTCCCTTTGCCCCGTAGCCCGCCCCTTTAAGGAAGGGGCCGAAGGTCCCTTAGACCCTGCAACCCCTAATTTATTATTTTTGATATTCGACAAACTCGGTTAAAATACCGTTAGCAGATGTAGGATGTAAAAAGAAGACTAAACTTCCACCCGCTCCTCGATTAGGTTCATCAGATAAGGTTTTATAACCAAGTTTTTTTGCGTTTTCTAAGACCATTTTAATGTTATCTACTTGATATGCGATATGGTGGAATCCCTCGCCTCGTTTTTTTAAAAAATTTGATATTTCAGAGTCCTCTCTCATAGGTTCCATAAGTTCTATTCTAACATCTTTTATGTACAAAAAGGTAACTTTTATACCCCTATCTTCAAGGAACTCTTCTGCACTTTTTTCAACGTGAAGCAAGTCCCTATACAACTTGGATGCTTCTTCTATGGAATTGACAGCAATTCCAATGTGGTCAATTTTGGGTTCCATTGTTTCCCTCCTCTTCACAGATGAATGCTATAACGTCTTTTTTAAGGGAATCGACATCTTGATTTTCTAAAGAATAACCTTCCAAGAAATTTTCTATCAGATGGAAAAGATAGTTTTTAACACGACTTTTTTTTCTTAAATTTTCTTTTGAATTATGGATTTGAAAGTATTTTCTGCTCGATTCTAACCATTGGTAAACTTTTTCAAATCCTTTGTTTTCAGTAGAACTAACACTAAAAACTTTTTTATCATCTTTGTTTTGTGAATCTAAATAATTTTCTAAGTACATTAAAAACCTTTTGGAATTAGGTAGATCTATCTTGTTGACAATATAGCAATCGGCTATTTCCATTATTCCTGCCTTATAAATTTGAATTTCGTCACCAGAATCAGGAGATAATATTAAAAGAGTATTGTCACAAGCATAGAATATATCGATCTCTGATTGACCGGTTCCCACTGTTTCTATGATTATTGTATCGAAGCCAAATGCCTTCATTACATCTATGATATCATAAATTGAATTGCAGACTCCCCCCATTGCACCTCTACTTGCTATACTTCTGATATAAACGTTAGAAGAGTTGGTTAAATCAAACATTCTTACCCTATCTCCCAAAAAAGCCCCACCACTGAAAGGACTGCTGGGATCAATCAATATTATTCCAATATTCTGACCTTTATTGGAGTAAAATGAGACTAATCTTGAGATAAAAGAGCTTTTTCCAACGCCAGGACTCCCTGTAATACCTATTACATATGAATTTTTTGGTTGAATATCCGAATGTAATCGAGAAATAATTTCCCAGGTTTGCAAATAATTATCTTCTAATAGAGATATCATCTTCGCTAAAGCAGTTTTATTCTGGGCTTTAAATTTTGGAAGTAATTGTTCATACTTTTCTGCCCATTGCAATATCTTTCACCTTCTCTACGATTTCTTTTAACGAGGTACCTGGGGTAAAAATTTCGATTATGCCCATTTCCTTTAGTTCTGGGATATCTTCTTCTGGAATGATTCCCCCGAGGGTAACGGGTATATCAGCTTCCTTTTCCTTTAGTAAATTTAGTATTTTTTTACACAACTTCTTGTGTGCACCTGAAAGTATAGATAAACCAATTAAATCAACATCTTCTTGTATTGCCGCTTCAACAATTTCTTCTGGGGTTCTTCTTATGCCTGTGTATATTACTTCCATTCCAGCGTCTCTTAGTGTTCTTGCTAAAACTTTGGCTCCGCGGTCATGACCATCGAGGCCTGGTTTAGCTATTAATACACGGATTTTTGTACTCATTTGAATGCTGCCTCCTTTCCAAATGGTAAATGCTGACTTTAGAAGCTCTAAAACTTGTGTTAGCGCCCCTTCGCCCCGCTCCCCACCCTCATTGTCTAAAGTCTCTAAAATGGCAAAGGTTCAGTTAGTGTGAACTACTTACCTCTAAAGAGGTAAGCTTCCTAATTCATCGACCGTTGCGACAAAGAATGCCCGTCTTACACAGTCTCCAAAGGCTTTACTTCCCCCAGTTCCTGGGGTAGAGTAAGTTTATACAACAACTAGCTGTTCTATTCCAAACCGCCTAATATTAACAGCAGCATTTATATCTCTATCATGTTTAGTTCCACATTCAGGACATATCCATTCTCTATCAGAGAGTTTCAAATCTACGTTCTTATATCCACATACACTACAAGTCTTAGACGAAAGTTCAAACATTCCTATCTCGATTACCTTTTTGCCTAACCTCTCTGCTTTGTATTTTAGGAATGTTTTGAATTGATACCATCCTGAATCTGAAATACTCTTTGATAGTTTACGATTTTTAAGCATACCTCTTATATTGAGAGTTTCCACAACGAAGACATCAGCTTGGTTCTCACTGATTTCTTTCGTTAGTTTATGCAGAAAATTCTCTCGTGTATTTTTAATTTTCTCATGTATTCTAGCAACTTCTAATTTTGCCTTGTCCCAATTCTTAGAACCTTGTTCTTTGCTTGAAAAAATTTTATATGCATGTTTTAGTTTTCTTTCGTATTTGCGTAAGACTTTAGGAGCTTTAACCTTTGTTCCATCGGATAATACAACAAGATCTTTAAGTCCCATATCCATACCGATTGAGTTTTCGTAGTCTATATCTCTTTCAGGGTAAGAACCTTCTACTTGGAATGTTATAGAGACAAAGTACTTACCTGTTGTAGTTTTAATGAAAGTACAATTTTTTATCTTTGCATTTGGATCGATTTTTCGATGTACTCTTACTTTAATACCTTCTTTAAATTTTGGTACGAAAAGAATTTCGTATTTATCATTACCCTCATTTTCATATAGTTGTATATGTTGTGGAACTCTAAACGATTGTCTACTTGATTT
>NZ_AZRM01000015.1 GCF_002895605.1 Petrotoga miotherma DSM 10691 | reverse complement strand
TTGCCCCGCTCCCCACCCTTCTAAGGAAGAGACCTTCGGTCCTTTAAACCAGCAGCCCCTATAAGGATAAAGGAGTTTTTACCCCTTTGTTCCCCAATCTCTCCAACAGAAGAGTCTAGAAATCAAACAATTTCACCTATTAATCTATCCAGTGTTATTGCAACCGCCGCCCTTACAGAGAGATGGTTGAACTTTCCTTTAGCTCCAATAGGTTCTAAATCGTAATCAGAAATTTCCCTAATTTCTTCTGGCATTCCCCAACCGGTTCCAAAAAGAATTAAAAATGGATGATCGGAATCTTTTATCTGGTTCTTTAGTTCCTCGAAAGAAACTACATTATTTCTTGCTTTAGCAGAAGTGAAAACTATCTTTGGTCGTTCTCCTTCATTTTTTTCTATTTCTTCGATAACGTCCTCCAGGTAATTTTTTATTTTAAATATTTCAAGCGCTTCTTTTCTGTTGGGATTAAATTCTCCTCCATATCCGTTGAGCCAGTAATCTAAAACTTTTTCTACAATCTTTCGTTGAGCAGGCAAGTTAGTAACTAAGAAATAGTTTTTAACATTATAAGTTTTACAGGTTCTTGAAATATCGTGAACATCAAAATTTGTAACGGCTGTTGAAACAATGCTTCCGTCTTTTTTTAGAATAGGATAGTGAATTAAGGCCACATATAGTTTATCAAACATCTTTGGACTCCTTAAAATTATCAGGGTTTTTGTTAAACATTTCTTGAATAATCTCTACTAAAATCTTTTTTTCTTCTTCATCTAATTCTTTCTTTATAAATAGATCTGGCCTCTTCAATATCGTTTTTAACAAACTGTCTTTTTTTCTAAAGATTCTAATACGTTCATGATCCCCGCTTAACAGAATTTCCGGCACTTGCATCCCTCTAAAATTCTGAGGTTTGGTGTAGTGTGAATAATCTAAAAGCCCATTGTAAAAGGAATCGTTTTCCACGCTTGTTTTTGAACCTATTACTCCGGGCAAAAATCTTAAAAGAGTTTCAATAATAACCATGGTAGGGATTTCACCGCCGGTTAAAACATAATCTCCTATTGAAACTTCTTTGTCAACGATCTTTCTAACCCTTTCATCTATTCCTTCGTATCTTCCACAGAAAAAAACTAATTCCTCTTTTTTTGCTAACTCAAAAGCTAAATCGTTATTAAATACTTCGCCTTGGGGAGAAGGTAAAACTACATAAGGTTTGTGGTTCTTAGATAGTATGTATTCATCGTAAAAACGATAAAAAGGTTCTGCCAGCATAACCATTCCATTTTCTCCACCGTAACTAGGTTTATCAGTTACTTTGTGTTTATCGGTTGTGTAATCTCTTAAATTGAGTATATCTATTTCAACTAATTTTTTTTCTATAGCTTTTTTGATTACTCCATAGTTTCTGATTATATCAAACATACCGGGGAAAATAGTCAAAACACTAATTTTAATCCGCTTGATTTGTTCCATTTTCGTACCACTCTATCTTTTTTACTATAATACTTTTATCCTCTTTTTTTAACTCAACAATGTAATGATCTGTCATTGGTATGAGAACTTCTTTATCATCTTCAAGGTTTTTTATAGAAATAACGTCGTTTGCACCTGTTTGAATTATTTCTTCTACTTTTCCAACGTATTCCCCATCTTCATAGTACACCTCAGAATCTAAAATCTCATACCAGTAATATTCCTCACTATTAAGAGAAGGAAGATCTTTCTTATCGATAAAAACTTCATACCCTATCATTTTTTTAGCTTCGTCCATGTCCTTTATTCCACGTAAGTTCAATACAAAAAATTTATTTAATGGTTTAACTTGTAGTACCTTACTAAAGAAGAAATTTCTGGTTGAGGTGTTGTATAAAAGAACTTCTTCTAAGTTCGTTATCACATCTTTTACGTTGGTAAAAGGTACTATTTTTACTTCTCCGTGCACTCCATGGCTATTAACAATTTTTGCCACAGAGATTTTGTTGTCCAAAAGATTGGATAAACTGTTCAATTCACTCACCTAATTACTTTTAAGATAAATTTCTTATCAGGATCTTTTTTTGCTGCGTTTAAAAGAATGTTTATGGATTTAATAGTTCTACCGTCTTTTCCAATTATTTGTCCAACATCTTCAGAATTTGCATATATTTCAAATATTACGTTTTGTTCCTCGTTGGACTCTACTATCTTTATTTCATCTGGATGTTTAACGATGTTATTCAAAATGTCTAAAAGCAGATTTTTCATTCTTTAACTTCTTCTCCTTCTGGTTCAACAATTTCATTAGATTCTTTGACACCCTTTTCTTTTCTAGCTTGAAATTTTATTTCATCATATCTTTTCATAACACCCATTTTTCTAAGAATTCTTCTTGCTGTGTCTGTGGGTTGAGCACCTTTTAAAAGCCAATCTAAAGCCTTGTCTTCATCGACTTTGTACTGGTTTGAGTTATTTAGAGGATCATAGTATCCTATTGATTCTATATATTTTCCGCTCCTTTTGTTTCTTGAGTCTACGATAACTATTCTGTAAAACGGTTGATGTCTCCTTCCCATCCTGTTCAATCTGATTTTTACCATTAATACACCTCCATATATTTTTAATTATTATTGGTATTTCAAAACGGTAGATTGTTCATTAGTTTTCTGCCCTTTAGTTTCTTCATTTGCTTCATAGTTTTTTTCAGTTGATCGTATGATTTCAATAGTCTGTTAATATCTTGCAGAGTTGTCCCACTTCCCTTGGCTATCCGCTGTTTTCTTGAATAAGTAAGTATTCCTGGGTTTTTACGTTCCTTAGGGGTCATTGAATTTATTATTGCCTCGAATTTTTTTAATTCTTGCTCACCTTTTGTTACATCTACTTGCTCCTTTGGGACACCGGGAACCATTTCTAAAAGACTACTTAGAGGCCCTAATTTTCTTATTTGTCGAATTTGCTCGAGAAAGTCTTTTAAATCAAACTTTCCATCCATAAACCTTTCGGCATCTTCTTCTGCTTTCTTTTTATCTATATCTTGTTCTACTTTTTCTATGAAAGAAAGTACGTCTCCCATTCCCAAAATTCTTCCAACATATCTATCTGGGTAAAACTCTTCCAAATCATCTATCTTCTCACCAACACCAACTAATTTGACGGGTTTTCCAGTTATGTACCTAATAGAGATGATGACCCCGCCTCGAGAATCACCGTCGAGTTTTGAAACAACAAAACCAGAAAGATCCAATTTATCGTTAAATTCTTTTGCTGAATTAACTGCATCTTGACCAACCATTGAATCGACAACCATCAAAATTTCATCAGGATTGATTAATTTTTTTATATTTTCTAGCTCTTCCATCATCTTTTCATCGATGTGTAAACGCCCTGCGGTATCTACAATAACAATATCATGCAAAAGCTTTTCTGCATATTTTTTACTTTCTTCTATAATTTTCAAAGCGTTTACTCTGTCACCAGTAAAAACGGGAATGCCAATATCCTCACCCAACTGTACAAGTTGATCGATAGCCGCTGGTCTGTAAGTATCGGCAGCAACTAACAAAGGGTTTTTTCCTTTTTTCTTATAAAAATTTGCTAACTTAGCGGCGGTTGTTGTTTTACCGCTTCCTTGCAAACCCGTAAGCATTATAAAACCTGGATTACGAGAAATGGTAATTTTATTGTTTTCTTTACCACCCATCAATTCTATTAAATCGTCTCTAACTATTCTGATGAATTCTTGATCAGGGGTTAAACTTTCGAGAACCTTAGATCCAATTGCTTCTTCTTTGACTCTGTCAATCAGTTCTTTTACCACTTTATAGTGAACGTCTGCTTCCAAGAGAGAAAGTTTCACTTCTCTAACAGCATCTTTTATATTTTTTTCGGATAATTTTCCTTTACCCGATAGGTTCTTGAAGACTCCTGTCAGCTTTTTTTGTAAGTTTTCAAACATTATTTGCTCACCCCATGACTTAAAATAATCCTTCCTTAGTATACTATAAAAAGAAAGAAATTTGGTAAAAAGTATGAAAAAAGTAGAAGACGAGGTATAATTTAAAGTTACTATTACATTAAATTTTTTATAATATAAATAGAAGAACACTTATTTTAAAATACGCGTTGTATTTCTCTATTCATAAGCTTATCACATTATTGTTAACAAATCAATTCACTCTAATTTAAAGAAAAAAATGCTTGATAGATCTCTGCTTTTATGTTATAATATTGTAGCAATACGCCTGTAGCTCAACTGGCAGAGCGGCGGTCTCCAAAACCGCAGGTTGGGGGTTCGATTCCCTCCGGGCGTGCCATTTTTATTTCTCCTTTGCTCCCCACCCATCGAAATTCTAAAAAATTCCCTTAAATGCACTTAAAACGTCTTTTACTATCTTTCCTTTCCCCATCGTAAAAAGATGTACTCCTGGAACTCCCAGTTCTAAAAGTTGCTCAATTAGTTTTATTGCGTGCCTTACTCCTATAATATATTCATCTTGAGATGATTTTGCGTCTTCAAACTCTTCCACAATGGATTTAGGTATATTAACATGAAAAGTTTTAGGGATGTTGTATAGTGTTTTTTTGCTTCCCAACGGTTTGATGCCTGCAATTATTGGCACTTCTATGCCGAGATCTCGAACTTTATTAACGAAGTTTTTGTAATACTCAATGTCAAAAAACATCTGAGTTATTATGAATGTTGCCCCCATATCGACCTTTAATTTCAAATAGTCCAAATCTTTTTCAAAGTTTGGGGATTCAAAATGTTTTTCTGGGTATCCTGCAACGCCCACGCAGAAATTTGTAGAATTATGTTCTTTTGTTGGGAACGTGTATATTCCTCTGTTCATATTTGCTATTTGCTCAACTAATTGACTTGCATGTTCGTATTCATCGGTTTCTTTCCATGTATACCTTTTCTTATCTCCTCTTACGACGAATATGTTTTCTATCCTTAGATAGTTTAGGTCTATTAGAATGTCTTCTAGTTGATATTTGTTAAAGCCTGTACATATTAAGTGAGGAACAACTTCGATATTATATCTATGTTTTATTGAAGCACTTACCCCGACGGTCCCAGGCCTCTTCTTTTGGATGATTTTCATGATCTTCCCATTTTCTTCAACATATTCTATTTCGTTGGCATGCTTAGTGACATTGATAAATTTAGGATAAAATTCGATTAAATTATCCACAACATTAAATATTGAATCAATACTTTCTCCAACATTAGGTGGGATAATTTCAAAGGAAAGAACAGGTTTGTTTGATTGTTTAATCAAATCTACTATCTTCATTATGGATCACCCCGGAAAAGATATAATAAAACATTTTTTCAATTTTAACATACTAGCAAAAAATAGTCAACAGTTAATGGGCTAAATAACAAAAAGGGTGGAGAGGTCTCCACCCTGTAACTATAATAAGATCAATATCTTATTTTTAAAACTCTGATTGTTTCTGAATTTCTTACCTGTTGATTAATAATTAACTGTTTTGCCTCTTTTATAATTTACCGCTGCTTGTGCAGCTGCTAATCTAGCGACTGGTACTCTGTATGGAGAACAGCTTACATAATCCAACCCTACCAAGTGTGCAAACTCAATAGAATCAGGGTCTCCACCGTGTTCACCACAAATTCCTACCTTCAATTTTGGGTTTGTGGATCTTCCACCGTCCAAAGCAAGTTTTATTAATCTTCCAACGCCTTCTCTATCGATTTGTTGGAATGGGTCTTTTTCGTAGATACCTTTTTCAATGTAATCTCCAATGAATTTTCCATAATCATCTCTTGAAAAACCTAAGCCAAGTTGTGTAAGATCGTTGGTTCCAAAGCTGAAGAAATCAGCCTCAGCACCAATTTGATCAGCAACAACACAGGCCCTGGGGACTTCGATCATTGTTCCGATTTTGTATTCTAAGTCTACGTTGTTTTCTTTTATTAATTCGTCAGCTATCCTTTTAACAGATTCTTTAAGGATGGTGAGCTCTTTTACGTTTCCAACTAATGGGATCATTATTTCTGGTTGTACCTTTTTACCTTCTTTTATCATATCTATAGCGGCTAAAATTATTGCTTTTGTTTGCATTTCTGCTATTTCTGGGTAAGTGATAGCTAATCTCACACCTCTGTGACCCATCATTGGGTTAAATTCTTCTAGATCTTTAACTGTACTTCTTAATTCTTCTTCACTGATTCCAATCATTTTTGCTACTTCTTTTATTTGTTCATCGCTCTCTGGAACAAATTCATGAAGAGGTGGATCCAAAAGCCTTATTGTAACAGAAAATCCTTCCATCTCTTCAAATAATCCTTTGAAGTCTGATCTTTGAAATGGTAACAGTTGTTCTAAAGCTGCTTTTCTTTGTTCTTCTGTTTTTGAGACGATCATAGTTCTCATCTTGTTTATTCTTTCTGGTCCAAAGAACATGTGTTCTGTCCTACAAAGTCCAATTCCTTGAGCTCCGAACTCCCTTGCAACTTTTGCATCTCTTGGGATATCTGCGTTTGCTCTGACCCCTAAAACTGAAACCTCATCTGCGTACTCAAGCAATACTGAAATATCCCCTGCTAATCCTTCGGGTCTAACTGTTTTGATTTTTCCAGCGTAAACTTTTCCTTCGTTTCCATCGATGGAAATCCAATCGCCTTCCTTTAATTCAACTCCATTAGATTTTATAACTTTATTTTTTAAATCGATGACTATATCTTCTGCTCCAACAACAGCTGTCTTACCCATTCCTCTGGCAACTACGGCAGCATGAGAAGTCATGCCTCCACGTGATGTTAATATTCCTTCTGCAACGTTCATACCGCCAACATCTTCGGGGGATGTTTCGGGTCTAGCGAGGATTACTTTTTCACCATCTTTTGCCAGCTTTTCGGCATCGTCTGCGCTAAAAACAATCTTTCCAGTTGCAGCACCAGGAGATGCGGGTAATCCTTTCCCAATGTATTGGGCATTTTTTAATTCTTCAGAATCGAAAATAGGATGTAGTAATTTTTCTATATCTGCGGGCTTAACTCTCATCACTGCTTCTTGTTTGCTTATGAGACCTTCTTTTACCATATCTACCGCAATTTTAACAGCCGCAGCAGCAGTTCTTTTTCCGCTTCTTGTTTGAAGCATATATAATTGTCCTTTTTCAACTGTAAATTCTATGTCTTGCATATCTCTAAAATGTTTCTCCAATTTATCCATAACCTCAAGTAACTGGTTATATGTTTTAGGATTGATACTCTTTAACTCATCCAAACTTTTTGGAGTTCTTATACCAGCAACGACATCTTCCCCTTGTGCATTGGTTAGAAATTCACCGTAATATTTCTTTTCACCAGTATTTGGATCTCTTGTGAAAGCCACACCTGTACCGCTGTCTTCTCCCATGTTACCAAAAACCATAGCAACTACATTCACAGCAGTTCCTAAAAGCCCTTGTTTATCCATTTCATTAATTTGTCTATACTTTATAGCCCTTGGATTGTTCCAACTTCCAAAAACTGCTTCAATAGCAATCCAAAGTTGTTTCATAGGATCTTGTGGGAACTCTTTTCCCTCTTCTTTGTACAATTTCTTGTATAATTCAACAACTTTTTTGAGATCGTTCGCATCTAATTCTAAATCTTGTTTTACGCCTTTTTCTCTTTTAACTTCATTAAGGGCTTCTTCGAATTTTTCATGGGCGATACCTAAAGCAACATCACCAAACATTTGGATAAATCTTCTATAAGAATCCCAAGCAAATCTTTCGTTGTTAGTTAGCTTGGCTAATCCCTCGACTGATTCATCGTTAAGACCTAAATTCAATATAGTATCCATCATTCCAGGCATAGAAACAGCGGCACCTGACCTGACTGAAACCAAAAGAGGATTTTTGTTGTCACCGAATTTTTTGCCAGTAACATTTTCAAGCTCTGTCATGGCTTCTTCAACAACAGATTTAAGATCTTCTGGGAATTTTCTGCCATTATCCCAATAATATTTACATACTTCCGTTGAAATAGTGAAACCTGGAGGTACTGGCAAACCTAAAGATGCCATCTCTGCTAAGTTAGCACCTTTTCCACCAAGAATGTCTTTCATTTTCGAGTTGCCTTCTACTCGGTTTTTATTCCACACGTATACGTACTTTTTTCCCATCTGTTTCCCTCCTAGCTATTTTTATGAAAAAATTATAATTACAAAAAAACTAGTGTTTAAATCATCACACTTTGTTTAATTATATTCTAATTACTTTTTTTCTATTTCTCATTTGGGTAAAATTTAACATACAATTTTAAGAATTAAAACGCCTCTTCTCTCACTAATTTAAAATTCATGGACTTATTTGAGTCGTCTATCAACAGATAGGAAATTAACTTTTTTTTGATGAACTCATTTCTATTTATTCCAAAATTTCTATTTACCATGAATTTCCATGTTCCAGTATTAATATAAACTTCTTTTGAGCCTCCGTTTTTTATGATATTAAAGGACGCTCTATGGTTATGACCCATAACTATTCCCTTTATTTCTCCCTTAGCAAAAGAAATATCTTGATCATAAAACCCAATAAGATATTCTTTCGGTATATAGAATTTATCGTTTAAAAGTTCTTCTGCCTTCATTAAAAGAGAATTCGAATTTCTCATACTTCTGAAGAACATTCCTACTCTAACTATAGCTTCACCTAACTTCATGCCCCCCAAGTTATTCACAAATATATTGGATAGAATATTTACACCAGGAAAGTTTATTTTCATCCACTTTTTTACCTGAGGGGTTTTAATCAGTTGTGTGAAGGTTTCAATCCATTTGTTTTTTAAATTGTAATTAAGATCATATTTTTCTTTTATAATATCCAACCACTTGAAAACATCCAACTGAGGATAAATATTTTGATAATCTGAATAAAGCTCAGCAGGTAGAATTTTCCCGGCGACTTTTCCAAAATTATAATTCATGTATTTGTTCATGTACTCTGCAAATGGGGGAATAAGGTTTCCATCTTTATCTTTGCTCAATCTGTTGACTATATCGAACTGATTACCGTGTATTACAAATAATCTTAAGTTTGGATCATAATAATAGGGTAAAATTTCACAATTTTCAAATGTTTCTTTGATCTTTTCATTTATTTTTTGATTTAAAAGAACATAGTAATCGTGGTTACCTGCGATATAATAAATTCGATGTTTTTTTGAAAATTTTCGGAACTCTTCGATCATCTTTTCGTGGCTAGCAAATATTGCATCTATTAAAGACGGATCAAATTTTTCTGCATATTCAGAAGCCGTATCCACCATGAGACCATCATTGATTAAGTTAGATAACTCAAAAAAATCTCCAACGATAAATAACTCATTGTTTTCATCATCAAGATCACGTAGTAACTTGATTAGTCTGTCATCGTATATAAAGTCATCGGATTCGTTACCTAAACCGATGTGCAAATCACTTAGAAAAACCTTCATTTGGTTTCCTCCGGCAGATTTTTTCAAAATTCCGAAGGTAATTATAACACATACATTTTCCTCTTTTTATAAGATTTATTAAGAATATATGAATATCAAGTTGGACTTGCATAATGATAAAATGTGTGGTATAATTTAAATACGACAAAAATTATCGGAAATTAATCGAATTATGGAGGTGTAATTATGGCTTTTGAATTACCAAAATTGAGTTATCCTTACGATGCGCTAGAACCTTACATAGATGCAACAACAATGGAGATTCACCATACTAAGCATCATGGAGGTTACGTTAAAAATTTAAATGCGGCTTTAGAAAAGTATCCTGAATGGACAAGTAAAAGTATAGAAGATATCCTCAAGGATTTAGACAATATACCCGCTGATATTAGAACAACAGTAAGGAACAACGGAGGTGGACATTACAATCATTCTTTATTTTGGACAATAATGGGACCCAACGGTGGTGGTAAACCTTCTGGAAAGTTAGCTGAAAGTATTGATAAAACATTCGGAAGCTTCGACAAATTTAAAGAAGAATTTTCAAATGCAGCAGCAACAAGATTTGGAAGTGGATGGGCTTGGATGGTTTTAGATAACTACGGGCATCTTTCAATTCTATCCACCCCAAATCAAGATAACCCGATTATGTACAGTTTGAAACCTGTGTTGGGCTTGGATGTTTGGGAACACGCTTATTATTTGAAATATCAAAACAGGAGACCAGAATACATACAAGCTTGGTGGAACATAGTTAATTGGGAAGAAGTAAATAAAAGATATGAATTGTTGATCAAATAAATAATAATAGTAAAATAAAAAGATCTCGGTTGCACAGGCAACCGAGATTGCCTTTTTACTTTTGGGAATTTTCAAAAAGTTTTGTCTTTTGTAGACCGAATAACACTATATATGCAACGAGAATTCCTACGGTGAATTGTAAAACATTCCAAGGTACTTCAAAAATAGGCATCACCCAATTACCAACTATAATTCTACCTGCAAAAAAATATCCTATAACCATCCATAGACCGGCTATCATACTTCCCATCAAATTACCTAGTCTGAAAAGTGTTGAACTCTTTCCTCTAAGGAACAACGAAATTAGTATTAGGGCTATAGGTATTGCTAAAAGAATAATGTTGATTAACCCTCTAGCGTTTAATAAAAAATTTTCTAACTCTTCTATACTTTCATATCCCAATTCATTCATTAGATTGTTAGTCAAAGGAGATGTCGTTAAATTCGTTATCAAGTTGTTTAAGAATAAGGAAAGAGTTAAGGAAAAAGCCAACCATATACCTATACTTGAGAGAAAGATAGTAAGTTCTTTTTTGCCCGAATATTTGTTTCTATAACTATCAGAAACCCAACCGATTAAAGCCCCCATAACGGACTTTATAATTAAAGTGGGTATAGCCCAATAAGCATAACCTCCAACCAAATCTGCCAAAGCGGAACCCAATCCCCCAGCTAAGGCTCCAACCCTCCTACCAAACAAAATTGCTGAAATGAATATTATGCTATCTCCCAAATGTACGTAACCCCTTGTGAACGGTACAGGAACTTTTATAGCAAAGGTTAAAACAAAAACTAAGGCAATCATTATACCAGAAATTGCAAGATCTTTCGTCTTCAATATGAGTCCCTCCTCTGAGTAGAGATCCAATAATAAACTAAAGGCCGTATTTTTCAATTAATTATATAACAGTCAACTAACAAAAAGCAAATCAATTTCAAAGACATGAATACTATCTAACCATTACTCTATTCTGATGACAATTAATTATGATTTAACATCCCGCTCAAATATTTCCTTCATTAATTAGAAAATATTTTCTATGAAATTTTTTTCATTTCTTGAATAATTGCCTGCAAAAAGCTGTAATCACTTATAATCAGCTCTGGTGACCTTTGACTTTTTAGTTTAATTAAATTATAATAGGTACTGTCAGAAAGTAAATTGATACTTTATCCTTAAGAATGGGGAACGAAGCGAATGGGCAAAGATTCCTTCTCCTTGTGGGTGGGCTGCGGGGCGAAGGGGCGCTAAAACAGGCTTTAGAACTTCTTGAGTCAGTAAAAATGAGAATGAGGAGGGAAAAATATGAAAATATCTCAAAGAGTTTTAAATACACAATTTTCTCCTATTAGAAAGTTAGTTCCTTACGCAGAAAGGGCAAAGGAACAAGGTAAAAAAGTTTACCTTTTAAACATAGGACAGCCTGATATTGAAACACCTAAGGCATTCTTCGAAGGAATAAAAAAATATTCATCCAAAGTAATTTATTACAGTCATTCTGCTGGCCTATTAGAGTTACGTGAGGCTTTTTCCGATTATTATAAGTTGTGGGATATAGACTTTGATCCCCAAGAGTTGATCGTTACTACAGGTGGAAGTGAGGCAGCAATTTTCGCCTTGGCATCTGTTGCTGATCCAGGGGATGAAGTAATGGTTATAGAGCCTTTTTATGCTAATTATAAAGGTTTTGCAGAGATGTTAAATATAAAACTTTGCCCAGTAAAATCGGATCCCGAAACCGGTTATGCCGTTCCAAGTAAACAAGAATTCGAAAAAGCTTACAACGAAAAGGTAAGAGCAATAATCTTTTCAAATCCTTCAAATCCCACAGGGGCTGTGTACAGTTATGATGAAGTAAAAAGAATCGTTGACTTTGCAAAAGAAAAAGACATATTTGTAATATCAGATGAGGTATATAAAGAATTCACTTTTGACGGGACTAAGCATGTATCCGTCATGAATTTTGAAGACAGAGACAGATTCATTTTAATCGACAGCGTATCGAAAAGGTACAGCGCTTGTGGAGCAAGAATTGGAGTTTTTGCTACTAAAAACAAGAAACTTTTAGAGCAAGTTATGAAATTTGCTCAATCTCGATTATCTCCACCTTTGTTGGCTCAATTTGGTGTTTTAGGGTTACTCAAGGATTTGGGGAAAGATTATTATCAAGGTGTTGCTTTAGAGTACCAAAAAAGAAGGGATGCTGCATACGAAGAGATAAAAAAGATCGAAGGAGCCGTTTGTAAGAAACCCCATGGTTCATTTTATCTCTCCGTTAAACTACCGATCGATGATTCTGAGGAGTTCATCAAGTGGATGCTTACCGACTTCGATGTGAATGGAGAAACTGTTATGGTTTCACCGTTGTCAGGTTTTTATGCTACACCAGGTGCTGGCAAGCAAGAAATAAGAATCGCTTATGTATTAAACAGTGAAGAGTTAAGAAAGGCTTGTAATATCCTAAAAGAAGCTGAGAACGTTTACAATGAGAGAAAAATAAAAGTTAAATGATATCAATAGGCGCCGTGTCAATTCACGGCGCCTTCGAATTAATTTTCTGAATTTTTGTCAGTTCGTTCTTTGTCAGTTTTGAGTGATGAAGGTTTAACGTATTTTTTGTTTTCTGGCTTTTGCCTTGTGAAATATATTACCAAAGATAATCCAATTAGGTTGGCAATAAAAATAACGCTTAAAATCATCGAAGAGTATACAACAATAGACAAAGCAGAAAGCACACTAAGTAATATGATCGAAAATGTCATACCGTACTTTTTGTTAAATAGAAACAGAAAATAAAAAAATATTAAGCCTCCTATCAGTCCGATAAATAGGCCTATAAAGAGAAAGTTTAAAAAATCCGAAAAATTAAAATACTCGAAAAGTCTTTGATTGACACTTTCAAGGTAAAACAAATAGACAGAAAGTCCTGCTACCACGATACTTCCAATAATTGCTGCGCTTCTTAAAAAAACTTTCAAGTTATTCATTCTATCCCCTCCTCGGCGGTTGAATTTTCTTCTCTAATATTTTCTTCTTGTTTATATGGTTCTTGGCCTGAATGTATAAACTTTCTATACATGTTTTCTATCAATATTATAACTAACAAAAGTAAAAGAGAAACTAAAAAGCCGTTGATCGTTCGTAGAACACTTAAATTCAACGGTGTGTGAATATGTAAAAAAGTGTCAAGTATCGATACTGGTAGCAGCGCCTTAAAAAAGTCCCATATAAATCTCCTCCCTGAAAGAGGAGTAGTGTAATAAAACAAATATGAAATAAGTTCTTTTGTTCTTGGCCTTGCTATAAGCGCCCTCTCTAACGCATCCCTAGCTCTTCTTTCAAAATTTGTAACGAAAGCCCAGTTTGAGCTTCTTACTACGTATATAATTCCAGCGAATGCGACAAAAATTAGTAATAAAACATCTGACTTGTTAAATTTAAACTCTTTAACCTTCTTAAAGGATTCTGAGATATTAAATTTGCTAAATTTAAAACCGGTAAAATCCATAAACGCTTTTAACAGTACTAACAAAGGCAAAACTAAAAGTAGGATTTTGACCCCTCTAACGTTATTAAGCTTGAAGATAAATAAAGAGTTGTAAGCGCTCATATACACTAAAACTCCAAACAATAAAGCGTAGCCAATTATTTTTAGAAGGTTATTTTTAGAAATTCTAAAAAAGATGATGATTGAAAACAAAGTTGCCGCCAAAGTGAAAGACCAATTGTATAAAAAGAAAAAAGCTAAAATATATAAGATAGAAAAAAGGGGTATATATACAAATAAATTCATTGTGATGAGCCCAAAACCTACCCATAGAAAGATAACTGTAGGAGAATAGTACTTAATTGAATCGATTGTAACGGGGGTTCCTAAATCTTTTTGAACTAATCTCATTAGCTCTGGGGTCCTTGGATGATCAGGAAACAAAAAGTATCTTATCTTTCTTTCTTTCAAGGCCCTATGAAATCTTTGAACTATCATTTGATCGTCAAATTTATCTATCTCTCCAGATTTGATGTAATGTACATATCTCATATTATTTAGAATATCTTTATCTAACTTATCTTTTATTTCCGTAAAATACTTATCAAAATCAGAAAATTCGACAACTAGTACGTAATCGTATTGGTTTGATAATTCTCTTAAAAAAGATTGATCTTCTTTGAAGCCCTGAGATTCAAAATCTTTTAATATGGCATATTGGTTATAAGCCATGAAATTATAGCCACTTTTCTGTACAGAATTCAGTTGATCTTCTGTAGGCAATATAGAATAGTTTTTAGAATTTTGATAATCAATATAAAATGCGTAAAAGAAGAAAATCAAAGAGCTGAATAAGGTAATAAAAATTATCGGCTTTCTTATTTTGTTCATTTTCGATCCCCTCAATTCCTCTTTGTGCTCTTCTCCAATTTGTCCAATACAATTTGAAGATCTTCGCTCAGTGGTGCGGAAAAATCATAATGCTGATTATTATAATCAAAAGAAATCTTACTAGCATGAAGAAAAATTCTTTTTAAACCATAATTCTTTCTTAAGAGCTTGTTTCTCTTTTTATCTCCGTGATTATCATCCCCAGCAATGGGAAAACCTAAATCAGCGAATTGAACTCTTATTTGATGTTTTCTGCCTGTGTATAATTCAATCTCTACCAAAGAATATATATCCCCAAATAAATCGAATTTTTTCTTAAGCTGATATTTTAACTGGGCTGTTTTGCCATAAACTGTAGAAACTAATTCGCCACTTTTTTTATTTAAATTTCCTACTAATAAGGTTAAGTAATATTTTTTTGTTTCCCTACTTTTGATTAACTGTGTTAACTCACGAGCTGTTTGTTTATTTTTCGCCACAACCATTACCCCAGACGTTAATTTGTCTAAACGATGTACCAAGTGAGGCTCAAATTCACCTCGTGAGTAGTGCATCACTCCCTCGATTATCGTTGCCATTTCTTCTTTAGAACCAGGGTGTACAGATACTTTGGCGGGTTTGTTTATCACTAGAAGGTTTTTATCTTCATAGATAATATCAAAAGAGACTGGTCTTGCTTTTAAAGAAGGTTGAGCAGGTCTGGATATTTCTTCTAATTTATTTTCAGCCAGAATAATTTTAACGTTGTCTCCTATTTCTAAAATATAATTGTTCTTTTTGACCCTCTTTTCGTTGACTTTAACAAAACCTTTTCTTATCAAACTGTAAATAGCTCCCAACTTTATTTCGGGATAATTTTTTCTTATAAACGTGTCCAACCTAGAATAATAATTTTTTTCGTTGACTGTTGTTTCTTTTTCCAACCTTAAACGAGCCTCCCATAAATTAACCTTCTTGCCGAAAAAAAGAGAAAATTTTTAAGCAAAATCATATGCTTATTTATTATATCATCTTTTTGTTTTTTCTTGTGAAAAAAACAAGCTAGAAGTTCCAAAAATCAAAGTTATTTTCCACTTCCTGCAGTTAACCCTCTAACCAAATTGTTTTGAACAAGTAGTCCGAAGATTATCATGGGTATAACAGTGATTAACGCAGCAGCGCTCATTACCCCCCAATCAACATTCTTTTCACTTACAAACATATTCACAAGTACAGGCAGTGTTCTAGTTTCTTGGCCAGTTAAAATTAAGGCGAATAAAAATTCATTCCATGATACGAGTGCACATAATATTGAAGTTGCCGAAATTCCTGGCAATACTAAGGGAAGAACTATTTTTCTCAACGATTCAAATCTCGTACAACCATCTATCATAGCAGCTTCCTCTAGTGATTCAGGAATTTCAGAAAAAAATCCTTGCATCATCCACACCGCAAAAGGTACGCTGAAAAAAGAACTAGCCATGATAATAGGTATGTATGTTCCTGATAGATTTAGAATGCGAGAAATTAAGAAAAAAGGTAACACCATAACAATCGGAGGAGTCATACGTGCTAACAATATAATAAATGACAATAGACTTGCATGTTTCCATTTAAAACGAGCCAAACCATAAGCCGCTGGTATACCAAGGATTAGTGCTAAAATAGTGGAGGAGGCGGTGACTATAATACTATTTAAGAAGGCTCTTACGAATTCGGTGTTACTAAAAAAAATCTTATAATTCCTCAAAGTAAAATTTTCTGGGATCCACTTTGGTGGAATAGTGAACTGATCAATAGGTGTTTTAAAGGATGAAAAAAGAATCCACATAAGTGGATAAAGCGTCCAAATTAACGCTATAACTACTATTGTCATTGACAATACTTTTATAATTTTACTTTTACTCATTATTATCCCACCCTAGTATTTTCATATAGATTAAAGTAAAAACAATCGCTAAGAAAAATGAGATCAGATTAATCGCTGACGAATATCCCATTTGGTATGATTGAAATGCAGTCCTATAGCCATAAAAAGATAGAGTTTCTGTAGCAGAACCTGGTCCACCACCCGTCATGATGAAAATTGTGTCAAATACCCTTAAAGACGTTAATGTCCTGATTACAATAGCAACCATGATTGAGGGTCGTAGTAAAGGTAAAGTTATGTAAAAAAATCTTTGAATAGCCGAAGCTCCGTCTACATATGCAGCTTCGTACGGTTCTTGTGGCAAAGCTTTTAAACCAGCTAATAAAACTAAAGTAACAAAAGGGGTATATTCCCAAACATCCGCTAATATTACCATGAACATAGCAGAGTTTGGATTTGCTAACAATGGATTTTCTGCTATAGAACTAAATCCTATGTTCATTAAAAGTTGTGGTAAAGGACCATAATCATTATTTAAAACAAATTTCCATGCGAATCCAACTACCACGGGAGCAATCATGAAAGGAATCAAAATTATCGATTGAACAACTTTCCAACCTTTAAATTCTGTATTTAGCGAAAGGGCTATTATAAAACCAAATATTAGTTCCAATAGAACTGAAACTATAACAAAGTAGAAAGTTCTTCCCATTGTTTCCCAGGTAAAAGAATCACTAAAAGCTCTTATATAATTTTGTAAACCTACAAATCTTATTCCTAAATCAGGTCTTAAAAGATTCCAATTAAAGAAAGAAATGACTACAGTATATACAATAGGAATTAAAAAAATCGATATTATGAAAATAAGCGTAGGCAAAACATATCCAACATCATTTAATTTGTTCTTCGGTTGCAATCAACAAAACCTCCTTTAGAGCAAAGCCCCGTTAAAACGGGGCTTTCTTGGATTTAATAATAACCATGGTCTTTCATTAGTCGAAAAACACCGTCGGCAGCATCATTCAAAGCTTCTTCGGCTGTTTTTGAACCGCTTAGATATTCAGATACCGCTGGGGCTATATAATCATTTACTATGGAATTTCCTTCTGGAATCAATGGAACTATAGGTGTTGGGATAGAATTTTCCATTGCTTTTGAAAAACCCTCCAACCATGGAAATTTTTCTCTCAACGTTTGATCATTTATAGACGAAAAACGCGCTGGAATGTTACCGTAAGGAGCAGCTTTTACTTCGTTTTGGGTTTCGGTTACAAACTTTATCCATTCTAAGGCTTCTTCTTTATTCTTACTTGCAGAGCTGATAGTAAAACCCCATGAAATATACAGCATTGGCAATTTTTCATCTTTCAATTCTTCCGGTCTTGGGAATCCAACATAGGATGATTTGCCAACAACTTTTGAAGTTTCTGGATCTTCTGTGTAAAGCATAGCTGTTGTCCATAGTTCAGCCATAGCACTTCTTCCTTGTGTAAATTCTGTCAAAGCATCCTGAAATACATAGGTTTTTGCAGCAGGGTTTGCGTATTCAAACACTTCCCCAAGTTCTTCCAAAGCTTCAATACCTTCTTTGGAATTAAATACAGGTTTCATTTCATCATTTAAAAGGCTTCCACCTCTTGCCCATAATCTTTGCATGAAATGAGTGGCAAGAAATATACTTCTTTGGCCCATGAGAGTTACACCGTATAATTCTGGGGGTCTATAGAAAAATTCGGCTATATCTTTATATTCTTCCAACGTCTGGGGTGGAGCTAGTTCATACCCGTACTTTTCTTTAAAAGCCTTTTTCTCCTTAGGATCGTTGAACAAATCAGTCCTGTAAACTACACCTCCCAACTCATTCATATACGGTATGAAATACAAATTTCCATTTTGCCAGGCGTTTTCGATACCAGAAATATCTTCTAAATTTAACTCTTCGTATCCTTCGATTTTGTTTATGGGGTATATATATCCAGCAGTAGCTAAAGCGGGATACCAAAGCATTGAAACATAAGGTACATCAAAATCGACTCTTCCAGAGGTAAAGGTTAACATCAGTTGATCGAAATAATTTGCATAAGGGAATTGCTGGATATTTGCCTTTATCCCTGTCTCTTTTTGAAAATCATCCATAACCGTTTTCCACGCCTCAGTGTGTATACCTACTTCACTCACCAAATTTACTTCTGAAAACATATTTGCAAAAACTAATAAAGAAACAAAAAGAATGACTAATACTCTACCTTTCCGCACTTTCAACACCTCCTAATTAAAGTCCATTTTGGTACAAATCTTTAATTCCCCTTAAAGTAATATCAATAGCCTTGCTTGTTGAAGACTTTATTATGCTTCTATTCGTATCTGGGACGCTCAGATCTACTTTGTCTCTGTTGGATTGTTTGAACCTATTAGCATAACATATGCCAATAAATCCTGCTTTTACACCTCTTAACGATGAAACAACGAAAAGAGAAGAAGCTTCCATATCCATAGAAACAACTCTGTATCTACTCCATCTTTGAAAATATTCAGGATCCCGATTGTAAAAACAAGAATGACTCCAATTTATTCCTGTTTTGAAATCAAAATTTAGACTCTTTGCAGCAGAAATAAGTCGTAAATATACTTCTGGTGAAGCTACCGCAGGGAAATTCTGTGGTACGTAATATTGACTGGCACCATCATCTCTCACACAAGCATGAGGAATTATGATATCTCCTTCTTCAATTTCTTCTTGTAATCCTGCAACACTTCCAATCCTAATCAGTATCTTTGCCCCAATATTTATAAGTTCTTCGTAGACAATGCTTGCAGAAGGCCCACCCATTCCTGTTGAAGTGACTGATACAGGGTAACCTTCATAATAACCGGTGTAGGTAATAAGTCCTCTGTTTTCTGAAACTTTTTTGGGATCGTGTAGTTTACTGATAATACTTTCTACTCTACCTTGGTCGCCAGGAACAATGACTACAGGAGCAACGTCCCCGGGCCCACATTGAATATGGTATTGAATTTGATTTTCTAATCCTGTTGGAATCCTAAAATCTTGTTTAAACACAGAATCTCCTCCTTTGGGTAGTTTTAAATATGTTATATTTTTCTTCTAAACACGCTTAATTTGAAAATCGAGGTATTTATGTAATCCAATGAGTGAAGTAAGGGAATATTATTTTCATCGTAATGAACTTCTAGTAAAAGAGTGATGGCTTTTTTCTCGGGAATTTTCAATAAGTTGGCAAGTTTCTTATCGGCATCAATAGCTTCTATTTCTGAGATAGCATGTTTGATGGGTCTCATAAAATATTTATCTAAATAGGTGAAAATCTCTTCATTTTTACTATTTTCATCTTTTAAAACGGAAATTATTGCGTCTTTCCCGCCGGGAATCCTGTTGATAACCATATATGTTTCTGCGTATATAACTGGGAAACCGTCAGCCGTATAAACTCTTTTAATTTTGATTAATGGATCTTTAGGAACGATTTCCAATTTTTTTGAGAGTGAAGAAGACGCGGCTACTTCCTCAAACTCGTTTAAAATAAGGTCAGGGACTTTTCCTGAGGTAGAAATTATAGTTGAAACTCCCCTTAAATAATCTAAACCCGTTTGTACAATACCTTCTTTTTTCACTACAAATGTACCCAACCCTTGCTTTCTTATGATCAAACCTTCTCGCTCAAGGCTTACTAATACTTCTCTAATTAAAGTTCTGCTAACCCCTAAATTTTCACATAGTTCCTGTTGAGAAGGTAATTTATACCCTTCAGGGAGTTGAGTTATTTTTGTTCTCAATTCATTCAATATTTCTTTATATAAGGATCTACCAGCTTTTGAAATCATTTAGCACCTCCTCAGCTTAAAACATGAAAATAAAATAACTTTTAGATTAAAATTAAATAACATATCATACTTCATATCTTTATTCTAATTATAACTTTTATTTTTATATTTTGCAAACTTAATTATTCGTGATTTGAGATGATTAAGAGTAATTAAGAACTTTTATAGGCGATTACGTTGAAAATTCTTAAAAATACTCTTTCTAAACACCATACTATGATCTGGTAAAATATATTAAAGGGGGCATAAAATGATCAGCATAGAAAAAGCAACTACGAAGGAAAGCGAAGATTTTGTGGAACTTTTTTTGATTTCTGCTCCTTTCTTTTACTTGCTTTTTGGTCAAAAAACAAAACCAATGTTGAATAATTTGTTCAAAACAAGGGAAAACCTATTTTCCTTTGAACATGTTTTCTTTTCTAAAATTGAGGAGAATATTTCAGGAATGATAATAAGTTACGACTGGAAAAGTAAAAATAAAGAGAATCTAAGAACTGGATATTTAATGCTGAAAAATCTTGGAATCACCTTTGTAAAAGTCCTCCCAATTTTATTGAAACTCAACCAAACCGTAGGAAAAGTTATAAAAGGAGAATTCTACATAAGTAATATTGCCGTATATGCACCTTATAGAAGCTTGGGAATAGGAAAGCAGTTGATATTTAAAGCCGAAGAAGAAGCCAGAAAGTTAAAAAGCCTCAAAATTGTATTGGATGTAGAAAAAGAAAATACTATAGCTATCAAATTTTACAAAAAAATAGGATATGAAAAAACAAGTGAATCAACATTAGAATTAAGTCGGCAACATAAATTGAGCTTTTTTCGTATGGAAAAAGTATTATGATTGAAAACAAAAACTCGGCTAAATATTTTTTAGCCGAGCAGTGAAAGATAAAAATTAACCATAAAATTTTTCTGTAAGAATCGTTGATATCTTTTCTAAAAGGTTCAACTCATGAGCTAATTGAAGAATAGTGTATCTATTTCTGATTTCTCTGGCATGTATAATACTATCTTGAAAAACATCTTTTGGAATACCTAATTCTTTTGGGCTGTATATCGAGCCTGCCTTTTTGTGAATTGAAATTAAGTACTCAGGATCTGGTGGAGTTAACCCTTTTGGAAGTTTATCTTTCATTAATTGATAGATCATCGAAACAACAACCGTGCCTACTCCAACAGAATTTCCATGTAAAGGATGGGATATATTTTTTGATATAGCATCCATTTCCCAATAATGAGCTAGGTGATGCTCCGCTCCCGATGCAGGCCTAGAGTAACCTACAAATCCAATGGCTATTCCAGAGATAATTAACGCTTCCATTATTTGTTTATTAACTTCTTCGCTTCTTTGACTTATTTTCTCTGCATTTTTTACGCAAAGATCCCTTGCTTTTTCTACAAATTCAACAGTTTTTTCACAATAATATTCATGGTTGGTTAATTTAGAAAGTTTCCAATCCGTCAAAGAAGTAAACTTTCCAAGAATGTCTCCGAATCCTGCATGAATCATTTCTAAAGGTGCATTTCTTAGAACTTGTGTATCCGCTACAATTGCTTTTGCGTAAGTTGCTTCATACGTTCTTTTAAAACCTTCTACAATTAAAGGAGAGACCATTGAAGCATATCCGTCCATTGAAGGAGCGGTTGCGAAGATTATATAAGGAATATTGAGTTTGTAACTTAAAAATCTACACAGATCGTTTATAGTCCCAGAACCAACACCAATTATTAACGATACATTCTTAGGAATTTCTATTAATAATCTTCCGACGCTTTTTTCATTTGGAATCAAATGATCTTCGTTTTGAAAAATAAACTCAGTTATTTGGTAATTTTCTCTTTTTAAGAGTGTAATTAGTTCTTTTCCAAAACTCTTATATGTATTTTTATCAGCAACAACAAATAAATTTTCAGAGTTAATAATATCCATAAAACTATTTTTAGCATTCAAAATATTATTTCCTACAATTATTTTTTCAATATCTACTTTATGAGTTCGTCCACATTCACATTTGAAATTCAAACCAGCCATTTGTTCTATTTTAAGATTTAAAAGATCGACCATATTTTTTCCTCACTTTTTTTGAATAAGGCTCTTTCTTTCTATGAACTCAGCTTTCTCGACAATTTTTTCAGGTTTTCCATTGTTATTTTCCTCGATCATTTTAAGCAGCATTTGAGCAGCTTTTTCACCGAATTGCTGTTTTGGATGCCTAAAAGTAGAAATTTCAAGCGCTTGTGCAAAATCCGCATCATCAAAACCTATTAACGAAATATCGTCTGGTATATCAAGATTCAATTTTTTTGAGGCCATTATCACTTGCATAGCTACCAAATCGTTTGAACAAAAAATTGCAGTTGGTATATTGTTTTTTGGTAGGCTCAAAAGGGACATGATTAAATTGAAAACTTCATCGGATGTTTCTTGACCGTGAAAAGGCAATTCGTACAGCAATATTTGCTTATGTTCTTTTATTGTGTCTATAAATCCATTAGCTCTTTCATTTGCAGCTTTATGAACGGCTTTGTATATCACAGCAACCCTTTTGTGCCCTAACTCGATAAATTTCTTAGCAGCAAAAGATCCACAGTCGTAGTCATTCAGAACCAACGTCCCAGCATGTTGAATATTTAAATTACTATTTATAATCACGGTTGGGATCTGTTCACTTATTTCTTTTAAAAGAGTTACATTGGCTTGTTTAGTGGCACTTACTACCGGATCCACTATAATCCCTTTTAATCCAAGATCCATCCACCTTTCTAAGGTCTCCCTTTCAAAAACAGGATCGTTTTTTGCGTTACCTATGAAAGATTTACATTTAGTATTTTTTAATACCTCTTCTGCTCCCATGACTATAAAAGGAAATATATAGTCAGTTAAAGATTGAGTTAAAATGCCTATGTTTTCTTTATCTTTTCTCATGGATTTAACGTAAGTTCCACTGCCTCTTCTAGTAACCAAATATCCTTCTTTTTCCAGATCGTAGATAGCTTTTCTAACTGTCTGTCTGCTGACGGAAAAAAATTCAGCTAATTTATTTTCAGATAGAATTCTATCTCCTTTTTTTAAGTCTCCACTCTTTAATTGATCAAGGATGTAATCTTTTATGATAGATTGCTTGGTCTTTTTCACTGTCAAAACTCCTCCGTAGTGTGTTGTTATAACTAGTATAATACATTTTATTTAAGAAATGCTTTAATTTTGGAAAGTTTTCATTTTCTGATCCAAACTGCCATTGGTCCTTCTTCTCTATTTGCCCAGGCAAAATATGGAGTTAGATTAATATCGCTTTTCTTTTTTTCTCCTTTTACTCTTCCAGATTGTGAGTATAATCTTCCCTCCCAATTTTGTATATCCTCATGGTATCCTTTTGCTTTTAATTTTATCACTCTTTTTGAATTTATTTGATAATTTTCTGGTTCGATTTTTTCATTTAAATCGATTAGATAATTCCACACATCTCCTTCTTTGTTATCTGCTTTTTCAATACAATAAACCATAGGTCCTCTTTTCAAAGCTACTTTGTCTAAGTTTTCCCTCACAAATGGATGACTTTCTACAAATTTTATATCCATCGGTAAATTTAAAATTATTTCATGGGGACCTTTCCAAGGTTTGAATATTTTCAAAAAGCCTTTCTCTAAATTCTTGTTTAATTTTTCTCCATCCACAGTTATATCAAAAACATTCGCCCAGGAAGGAATTCTTAAAAATAAAGAAAATGGATCAATAACTTCTGTAGAAACAATTATCCTTATTTTTCCATCCCATGGATAATCTGTTTCTTGTGTAATTTTGACTTCTTTTTCTTTGTAAATTATATTTGCTTGACTGTTTTCGTACAAGTTTATGTATACTCCTTCATCAGAAGTTGTATAAATATAACCAGGGAAAGATGTTAACGTTCTTGATATATTTGGAGGACAACATGCACATTCGTACCAAGGTTGTCTTCTCTTTTTTCCTCTGTCTTCTAAAGGATTTACATAGAAATAATGTTTGCCATCTATAGAAATTCCTGAAAGTAAACCATTGTACAAAACCAACTCCATTAGATCTACATATTTGCCTTCACCTGTAACTAAGAACATTCTATAATTCCACATATATGAAGCTATTGCGGCACATGTTTCTGTATATGCTCTTCTATTAGGCAATTCATAATCTTCCCCAAAAGATTCGCCTTCATATCGAGAGCCAGCTCCTCCCGTAATGTACATCTTTTTTGTTACCAAGTTCTCCCAAAGTCTTTCTATGGTAGAGAAAATTTCTTCATCTCCTGTTTCTAAGTAAATGTCCGTTGCACCGGTACAAAGGTACAACATTCTAACAGCATGGCCTGTCATCTCGTCTAATTCTTTAAATGGTTTGTGATCTATATAGTACTCTGGGTTGAAAAAGCGATAAGTACTTGCATACCCATTCCCTCTTTCTTCCAAAAAATATTTAGCAAGGTTTAAATATTTTTGGTTCTTTGTTTCACGATACAACTCAACTAGAGCCATTTCAATTTCTGGATGTCCTGGTGCACCCCGTTTTTTATCTGGGCCGAAGGTGTCTACAATTAAATCTGCAAATTTTATAGCTACATCAAATAATGTATCCTCACCTGTAACCCTTTTATGAGCTATCGCAGCTTGAATTAAATGCCCAGCACAATAAAGTTCATGTTTTGTTGCGAGATCCGTCCATCTCTCTTTTTTTCTTTCAAACATAAAATAAGTATTTAAATAGCCATTATCTTCTTGAGCGTCTTTTACTTCTTTGATTGTGTTATCTATCTTTTCTTTTAAATCATCGTCGTTAGTGAACAGCAAAGCATAAGAAGCAGCTTCGAGCCATTTATAAACATCTGAATCGTTAAAAACTAACCCTTTAAAAGAACCTTCTTTTTTACCCGAGGCTATTCTAAAGTTATCTATTCTGCCGGTACTTTCTAAAAGTTCGTATTGCGAAGGAATGGTAACTTTCAACATTGTTTCTAAATAATCGTTCATGAACCCCTTTATTTTTACTGAACTTATGGAACAAGGCGTTAATTTATTCTTTGATGAGTTTGTAAAATTTATTATCTTTGTTTCATCCATATTTTCACCTCATTAAAATTTAATGTCTATTTATTTCTATTTATTTTACTTCTTTAATCTAATAACGTTCCAAGAAAGTGGTGACAATTCAGCTTTTACTTTTCCTCCTTCATTTCTGGCATTTCCATTGTTGTGAGGTTTGACATTGTCTGGATTATCTTCTGTATTTACAGCTTTAAGTTCATTGTTTTCTAAAATTATGTGTTCTATCACAGAATAATCTTCAAAACCTTTTAATTCACAATCAAACTCCATCTTATCTTGTGCCCTATTTACTGCAAATATCGTTAATTCATTTTTCTCTTCGTTAAAAACGGGAACTGCGTTCACAAATGGAACACTTTTAAAATCTTTAGTGTCATATGTTTCGGCTGAAATGACTGGTTGTAAAACGGTGCCTCTTCCAAAGTTAGAAGCATGCATGAATGGATAGAATATTGTTTGTCTCCATGCACCTCCACCCTTTCTTGTCATAATAGGTGCAATTACATTCACCAACTGGGCTAAACAAGCTATCTTAACTCTATCAGCATGTTTTAGGAGCGTAATTAGCATTAAACCTACTAACAAAGCATCTTCAAATGTGTATACATCTTCTAGTAATGGCGGGGCAATTTGCCAGGGTTCAACTTTCTCATCTTCCTTTCTTGAATGAAACCAGACGTTCCATTCATCAAATGATATATAAATCGTTTTGTTAGTTTTTTTACGACCTTTTACGTAATCACATGCGGCTACAGCTGATTTTATATATGAATCCATATCAATAGACTTTGCTAAGAAGTTTTCTATGTTATTTTCATAATTGTCGTAGTAGGCATGTAAAGAGATAAAATCAACATAATCGTAAGTATGCTCGAGTACAGTTGCCTCCCATTCACCAAAAGTTGGGATGTGCCATCCTGAGCTTCCAGAAGCAACCAAACTTAGATTTGGATCAACCAATTTCATTACTTTAGCGGTTTCTTCAGCCAGTCTGGCGTATTCTAAGGCGGTTTTGTGTCCAATTTGCCATGGGCCATCCATTTCATTTCCTAAGCACCATACTTTTATGTTGTGTGGATCATTGTAACCATGTTGTTTTCTTAAATCACTGAAATAACTTCCTCCAGGGAAGTTGCAATACTCAACAAAATTTCTAGCTTCGTCTATTCCTCTTGTACCTAAATTAATAGACATCATTGGTTCTGTATTAACTAACTTACACCATTCCATAAACTCATTGGTACCAAATTCGTTTGGTTCTAACGAGCGCCAGGCTAATTCAAGCTTTTTAGGTCTTTTTTCTTTTGGACCTACTCCGTCCTCCCAGTTGTACCCTGAAACGAAGTTTCCGCCAGGGTATCTAACAATAGAAACGTTTAGTTCTTTGACCAAATCTATTACATCTTTTCTGAATCCTTTTTCATCTGCTTTAGGATGATCAGGTTCATAGATACCTGTATAAACAGCCCTGCCAAGATGTTCTATAAAAGAGCCAAAAAGTCTGTTATCTACCTTATCAATCACAAAGTTTTTGTCTACATACATTTTTGCTTTTTTCATTTTGAATACCTCCCGTTTTTGATGATTTTTATGCTTTTGAATTTAATTAGATAAATCAAATTATTTGAAGTTTTCATATAAAAAACATTTTACTTTTCTGTCTTTAATTGAATAATAGCCAGGTTCCTTTTCTTTACATATATCTGTAGCCTTCGGACATCTATTAACAAATTTGCATCCTTTTTGTTGATATTCTGAGATGACAGTCATTCTTTGCTCTTCGGATTCTTCTAAGGTGATTTTTTTCTTGGTAGGATCGGGTTCAAGTACTGATTCCTTCAAAAACTGAGTATAGGGATGTAAGGGTTCATCTAAAATTTCTTTTGCATTCCCTATTTCTACCAAATTACCTCTTAACATAACTCCTATCCTATCACTTATATAATACGCTGTAGATAAATCATGAGTAATATACAAAACACTTAAATTATGTTTTTCTTTTAGTTCTTTAAATAAATTTACTATGGAAATTCGTAAAGATGCATCTAGCATAGAAACTGGCTCATCAGCTACTAAAAGTAATGGATGAACAACTAAGGCTCTGGCTACTGCTATTCTTTGAAGCTGTCCACCAGAAAATTCATGAGGGTATTTTCCTTTAACTGTTTTGTAATCTAAACCAACATTTTTCAAAGATTCATTTATAAGAGATTCTATTGAGGACTTTTCCTTGGCTATATTAAAATTTTTGATCGTTTCATAGATAAAAAGATCTGTCTTTTTCATAGGATCAAATGAATCAAAAGGATCTTGAAATATTGGTTGGATATGTTTCATAAACTCGGTAATTTCAAAGTCGGCTATATTTTTGCTATTTAAATAAATCTTTCCAACTTCTGGATAAATTATTTGAAGAATAATATTTGCTAAAGTACTTTTTCCACTTCCACTTTCTCCCACTAACCCGAAAATCTCAGGAGGATCTAAAGATATTTCTAAAGTAACGTCATCAACAGCTTTAAATTCTTCTTTAGAAAGAAGTACTCTTTGAGAAAAAATTTTTGTGACGTTTTGAATTGAAAATTTTTTATTTTCTTTCATTACTTTCACCCCTTTCAAGCAAATGACAAGCGACTTGATGTCCTGGAGAGAATTCCTTCATCATTGGCGCTACTTTTTTACACAATTCAAAAGAATATGGGCAACGTGGATGAAATCGACATCCTGAAGGAGGTGAAACTAAGTCAGGAGGACTTCCAGGTATTCCTTTTAATCCTCTTTTATCTCCTATTTTTGGTAAAGAATCAATTAAAAGTTTGGTATAAGGATGTAAAGGATGACTGAAAATATCTTGTGTTTTACCAATTTCAACAATATTTCCAGCGTACATAATGGCAATTTTCGTACAAAAATTTGCCATTACGGACATATCATGAGCTACTACTATAATTGTATTTTTACTTTCTTTTTGTATTTTTAATAGTAAGCGTAATACATCTAATTGCACACCTACATCCAGTGCAGAAGTAGGTTCGTCTGCAATTATCAATTCAGGATGGAATAAAGAAGCAGCTCCTATAATAACTCTTTGTTTCATTCCACCAGATAATTGGTGAGGGTAATATTCTAAAATATTTACAGATAGTCCAAGATGTTCTAGATGGGTGCTTAATAATTTTTGGTAATTTTTAAAGCTCAAATCTTGGCTGTGAGCTCTCCATAAGTTTTCAAAAAATTTTTTAATTTTTCTTACTGGGTTTAGTACGTTCATCGAAGCTTGAGGAATATAAGAAATTTTTTTCCACCAAAAAAGGGGAATATTATCAGTTGTTATATTTGCATTAGAATTTGAATTTTTGAAGTTATAAATAACTGATCCATTTTCCAAATAAAGCGGAGGTTCAATAGCACCATAGATTGTTTTCACCAACGTTGATTTTCCACAACCAGATTCGCCTGCAATACCAATAATTTCATCATCTTCAACGGAAAGAGAGACATTTTCCACCGCTCTTGTTTTTTGAATATTATGTATGTAATAAGCATTAATTTTATTAATTTCTAACAATGCCATTTAATAATTTCCTCCTTGAACACGCATTCTAGGATCTACAAATTCATTCATACTTATTGTTAAAAGATACAAAGAAGTAAAAAGTATGATGGCTCCTATTATTGGTATAGCCAACCACCACCAAATGCCCAGTATTAATGCTTGATGTTGATTTGCCCAATAAATCGTAGTACCAATAGTTGGAGTTTGAAGACTAGTTAAACCCAAAACAGATAAAGTTACTTCTAAACCTAAAGACCATATCATATTATTAATAAAAGTGGAAAAGAAAACAGGAGTCAAATGGGGGAAATATATCTTGAAAATAATATTAAGAGTTTTCATTCCAGAAAATTTTGCAGTATAAGTTAGCTTTCTTTCTCTTAGACTTAATATTTGAGATCTGAACAATCTTGCATCCCAAGGCCATCCAAATAAGCCTAAAACCACTGCTAATAGAAAGAAGGGAAGTCTTCGAAATACCATTGCGATTAATATCATAACAAGCAAAATAGGTAGAGTAATAAAACTGTCATTAATAATCATGAGAATATTATCAGTTTTTCCTCCTCTGTAACCAGAAACCGTACCAATAAGCAAAGCTATTATCCTTGAAATAGAAGCAGTTATTAAACCAAAAATCATAGAGTTACGAAAAGCATAAGAAGTCATCCAGAAAAGGTCTTGACCTTTAGAATTGGTTCCAAAAATGTAATCTCTACTTGGTGGGCGATTAACAGGTGCATAATACGTTGAAAAAGGATCTATCGGGCTAAAAAAAGAAAGCAGAGAGAAAAAAATTATAATGATCATTAAGATGAAACCGATTTTAAATCTTACATCATTTTTTATTAAATTCACTAAATTCACAATTTCACCACCTTTTCATTTAACATATGTTATTCTAGGATCAATTAAAGGATATAATAAATCGACTATCAAGGTGCCCAAAGCGACAGCAACTATCGAAAAAATTGTAACTCCCATAATTAAATTGTAGTCTGATCTTAAAATTGCTTGATAAGCTAAGAACCCAATACCTGGGTAATTGAAAACAATTTCGACTATGAGCGTTCCACTAAAAAGCATTCCTAATTGAAGGGCTAATCCAGTTATTTGAGGTAACATAGCATTTCTCAAAATATAATTTCTAAATATTTCTTTTTTATTGATAGCGGCAAATTTGGCATAAACTACATAATCCTCCTTAATAATATGGGAAACTAAGGTTCTCATGCCTTGGAACCATCCTCCGATTCCTAGAATCAAAAGGGAAAGTGCTGGTAAAAAAGCGTGTTTGATTACAGTAACAAAAAAATTCCAACTCAATTCTGGGATTGTACCGGGGGGATATGCTCCACCTGAGGGAAAAATTGGTAAAATATAAGAAAAGAAAATTAAAAGGATTAAAGCTAATATATAATGAGGAAAAGGTCTGAATCCATTAATTATAACTTCGATACTTCTAGCCCACTTTTTATTGCGGTTACAGCCCACCACACCGCCTATCCAATTTCCAATTAGCCAAGATAAGATAGTTGTTGTACCTAAAAGTCCTATTGTCCAAGGTAAAGCATTAAATATCAAATCAGTTACTGGCGTGGGAAAAAAGGCAAAAGAAGGTCCTAGATCACCTTTTAAGAAGTTTTTCCAAAAATTAAAGTATTGTTGTAAAATGTTTCCTTCTAATCCATAAGCGATTTCTAAATTTTTTCTTAATTGCTCTACAGCCTGAGGATCTGTATATTGACCCTGACTCATAGCCCGTCCAATAGCTTGTTCTACTGGCCCAGTATCAGTAGATAGTCTAGGAAGTATAAAGATAATAGATGTACTAATAAACACAAGAATTAAAAATTGTAAAAGTCTTCTAACAATATAAGCAGCTAAATTTTTTTTCATTATTTATCCTCCTAAAACATATAAGTCTTTTTAAGGACAGCCTGCCTAAGAAAATCTTAGGCAGGCAAGAGTGTACTAAATGAATTCTATTTCCTACCAGTGGGTTGAAGTTTTGGGAACATATATTTGCTGTTTGCCCAGTTAGGAACGGGGTTGGTGTACGGATCTTCTGATGTAGGATAACCTGTCCAATAATATTCATCACAAATTGTGAATACATTATATGACATGAGGGGTATCTCAGGCATATCCCTAACCGTTAGTTTTAGAAAATCCAAGCCGAGAGATATGGTCTCTTCATAATTGAAAAAGTCAGTTTTTAGAAGATCTTCTATTATTTTGTCCAATTCATCACTTTTATATCTAATATAATTAGAGCCTGCTGAGAGTTCTCCACTTTCCCTGTAAAAATCAGAATGCCATGTTCGGAGAAAGAAGGAAAGGTCTGGATGTCCTCCCCACGTTTCTATATTCCAAGCATACGCTACTTCAAAATTACCAGGATTTAAATAGTTGGGCCAAAGAATCGCGGTACTAACTCCTTGAATTTGAGCATCAATTCCAAATCTTCTCCATTGTTCAGCAACTTTTTCTGCTCCTCTTGTTGCTATGGGTCTCCCTTCTGCTTCACAAATTATGTTAATTCTCCAGAGGTCACCATTTGGAAGCCTCCACCGTCCACGATTATCTTTAGTAAAACCTTGACTTATAAGCAACTTTTCCGCTGTTTCAGGAGAATATTTCCACCATCCGTATCCTAATGATTCTCTAATTTTCTCAGGATCATCAGGTACTTCATATCCGAATTGTTTCTTGGCTAAATCAGCAACCTGGAATGGTATTGTGTCATCATATGGGAAGAATTTTTCACCATCCACTTCAATATAAAATTCTTTCAACCATTCTTCTAATGGGTCAAAATACCATTTTAAATGGTTACCAGTAGGTGGAACAGCAATTGGCGAAATAGTTGCAGCACCATTGTATGAAGCCAAAGCTATCTCTGGCATATTCAAACTGAGTGTAAGAGCCCATCTAACTTCGGGAATGTTGTAAGGATATTTTTCATGGTTAAGTAGTAAAGCAATAAGGGTTGGATCTGGATGCCCCCAAGGAAATTCTTCGAACCACGTTACAGAGTAAGGATTATTTTGTATTAACGATATAGCAGCTTCTGGTGCCAAATCGTGAATAATATCCAATTCGTGTTTCATTTGATCTAAAACTCTACGTTCTTGTGATAACCCAATATATAAAACATAATTTGGACCTGGTTCGCCATATAATTTACCTAAGGTACTTCTCTCCCAGTCATCTCGTTTTTTCCACAAATTCCAGTATCCGTTTGGATCATACGATTCCAAAACGTAAGGGCCTAAACTAACAGGAGGATTAAATTTATAAGTTTCTGGATTTTCTACTTTTTCAAAAATATGTTTAGGCATTATGTAACAGCCAGACCATCTTACAGTAAACGTAGCATGCATCCTAGAATTTGGTTCTTTTAATTTTAATACAACTGTGTAATCATCAGTTTTGTAAACTTGATCGACATATATTTCGAAGTTTGCTCCCCAACCCATGGTAGGATGTGCTTTTAAAGTTTCAATTGTAAAAACAACATCATCCGCAGTAAATTCTACTCCATCGCTCCAATAGATCCCTTCTCTCAGTTTAATGGTCATCATGGTATAATCATCATTATAAATAGGTGGTTCCGCTGCCAAAGAGTTCAACCAAGGATCTCCTTCAATACCTGCATCTGGGTCGATATACCATAATGCATCCATACAAATCTGTTGTAGTCCTCGCGACCACGAAGGAGAACCCGGAGCCCATATATTGAAATTATCTGGATCTGTCGCTCTCCCATCGGGATTTTCAATAATTATTATTTCGTCACGTGGAATCCCTGCCATATATTCTGTTTGGGCTAAAAGAAAAGAACTAAAAATCAACATCAACGTTAAAACAAACAAGCTTTTCTTTAACATAACTTTCTCCACCTCCATCTAGTTTTTGAAATTTCTTCATACCCTTACATACTCAATACCCGCAATTTTTGCAAACAATTCCCACCTCCTTGTAGTATCTCCGATGTTAAAGCATTGGTGATGAGTTCCTCCGTTTTTGAGCCAGTTCGTCATCGCATTTCTTACGCCAGTATCTGGTTTGAAATGAAAATACGGCATTTCAACATTCGGATAATCTTCGCTGTCTATAACTTCACCTTTTGAAACAACTAATCTGAAATTTCCTTCGCTTAAAGGGGCTAAGGAAGTTATGGTTCCTTCACCTGGCTGCACGTTGAATACAACTGTTGGTGGATTGTTTAAATCTCCTATACCTAAAAATCTGTCTATGAGTTTTATTGGTTTGTCTTTTCTTGCTACTTTCCAATTACCTTCTCCCATATGGCTCATAAAAACGGAGTCTCTTTCAAAATCCATAGCATACATTTCTGTGAAATGTCCGTTATTGCCTAGGATATGTCCTATTTTTACAACCGTAGCTGCAAGGGCATCCCCTTCTGCTCCATATCCGTACCCTTTTGCCATCAAATTAGAGGCAGCCATTAACGGTAACTGTTCGAACCTTCCATCATCCTTTACAGAATCGAAGTAGATACTGTATCCATCGTAGTTGTTATCTTCGAGGAATTTTTCAATGGCAACCTGAAATTTTGCAGCAAAGTCGTGTTGGTCTTCTTCTAGTTTGGGGTCAATTTCAAAGTTCTTTGCGTTTTCTGCTTTAACATCTTCGATCTCTTTCTTTGTTACTTTTTCAAAGTAAGAATATATCTTTCCCATACTTTCATCTACTATTTCAACTCCGAGTTTTTTTAACAATGCCAATGAATCAAAGGTAATATCCCCCATCCCAGGCATTCTTCCAACAACTGCGATTTTTAAATTTTTACAAGCTTTTGCCGCTTGAGCTGCAAGACTCCAATCCTTCACAAAGTTTTTGAATTCTTCTTCTTTCCAATTTCCTGTAACCACTGGACAATTGATACCTAATCTAACTATAGCATTCATGTTATCTTGTGCCCCATGTATTCCTTGGTTGTAAGTTAAAAGTTCCATATCCCAGTCTTTTGTTACGCTAGGTAAAGGCTGAATATTTGCGAGCATTATCGGTAGATTATTCTTTTTTAACGCGGGAACAATTCTTTGACCTGGACTGTAAGTCAACATCATAATCATAATTCCATCTATTTCTTTATCGTTGTTATACGTTTGGACTATTTCTTCGATGTCTTTTCTATTTCTAGCAGGCTTAATAAATTTAAATTCTGCTATATCTCCTAATTCTTTAATGACGCCTTTAACGTAATTTGATTGAGTTTCAACTATGTTAGGATAAGTTTTGTCATACAGTTCTTGCATAATTCCTAATACTCCAATTGTGGGTTTTTTCTTATCTATCATCTTGCACCTCCAAAGATTATTTTGTTTAGTAAGTTATAATTTGGCAATTTTATGCATTATTTCTTTAGTATTGTTATATAGTTCTAAAAACAATTTGTAATACTCTTCGTATTTATCGAAATTGTCTTTATTTGTGTTTACGGTTGTTTCTATCTTTATCCAATTTTTAATTTCCTCAGGTTTTTTGAATATTCCCGTGCCAAGTCCAACGAGGAACGCATCTCCCAATGGTGCTTCAATGTTGTCGGATAATTTGATCATGTTGTATCCCGTAACATCTGCAAAGATCTTAGTCCAAAGGTCAGAATTGGCTACTCCTCCTACTATCCAGCAGTCAGGATTTAGTTTTATACCTGATTCTTTTGCGGTTTGCATGTTATGTCTTAGCGAGAAAGCAGCGGATTCCATGAGAGCCCTATAAATATGTGGTTTTTTGTGATACAAAGTGATTCCAAAAATAACCCCTCTTGCATCAGGGTCCCATATAGGGGATCGTTCTCCCATGAAATATGGTAATGCTAAGAGGCCTTCGCTTCCCAAAGGTACTTTTTTTGCTTTCATTTCTAAAAGTTCATAAGGAGAATAGCCAGATTGCTCACCAAAAGTTTTTTCCATTTGACCAAATTCATCTATAAACCAATTTACTAACGCACCTGTTGTTGCACTTCCACCAAATGTGTAGAGTAAATGATCTTCATCGACAACGTAAGGGTAATTTACTAATTGGGGAGTGGTGGGTTTTTTATCGTACAACAGAGTACCCCAACATGTGGAAGTCCCTGCCATAAAGACATGTTCTCCTTCGTTCAATACCCCAGCACTCAATTGTGCCATTGGTGCATCTATTCCTCCGGAGATTATAGGAGTGCCTTCTTTTAATCCAGTAAGTTCTGCCATATCCTTATTTAAATAACCTGCAATATCTTTTGATCTTAGTATTTTTTCTGGTAGTTTATCTATGGGGATTCCTAAAATCTTTCCCATTTCTTCGGACCAATTTTTTGTCCTTATATCAAAAACCCCACCTAAATTTCCAGCTGAGCTATAATCAGTTGAAAGTTCTCCGGTAAGCTTATATATAACGTAATCTTTAGGGCTAACGAATTTATACGTGTTTTTCCACACATCAGGTAAGTTATTTTTTATCCACATTATCTTGGTGAAACCAAAATAAGAATCAACATAATTTCCTGTTATTTCAAACAGTTTATCTTGTGATACATTCTCTTTAACCCATTGAGTTTCTTTTGATGCCCTTCGATCCATCCAAATAAGGCATGGATACAGAGGGTTCATATCTTTATCTACAGGTACACCAGCGCCACCATATAAGCCACTTAAAGATATTCCCGCTAACTCAGAAGGGTTTATATTAGCCATTTCTACGCTTTCTTTCAAGGTTTGAATGAAGGCATCTACCCATACATCAGCATTTTGTTCTGCCCATGAAGCCTTTGGTGTGTTCACTTTATAGGTCTTGCTTGCTTTTGAGATTAGATTTCCTTTTTCATCTAAAATGACAGTTTTTGTCCCAGTAGTTCCTATATCCGTACCTATTAAGTACATACGTTGCCCTCCTTAAACTCTTTATTTCGTCATTTTTGACCGTAGTTACTATGATGAAATTCATATAGTCGTTTTGCTTCTTTTTCATCCAAAGGTTCTGGATTTCCAATAGTCCTAGCAAGATAGGCTGTTTGTGCAACCTCTTCCAAAAAAATTGCTTTTCTTATAGTTTCATTGATATCTTTTCCCATGACTATTACCCCATGTTTACTTAAAAGAACTGCTTTTGCTTGATTAACAACTTCAATCACAGCTTTACCAATTGCCTCAGAGCCTACAGGTGCATAGTTTGAAACAGGTACTTGCACCCCAAAAACATCCGCATGTGCAGTGCTGTAAACAGGTATTGGCTGTGATAGCAATGCAAAAGCAGAAGCATAAGGTGAATGAGTATGAATGATACTCCCCACATCAGGTAAGTTTTTATAAAGGTAAAGGTGGGTAGCAGAATCAACAGATGGTTTTAGTTTGCCTTCTACTGTGTTTCCTTCCATGTCCAGAACTACCATATCTTCGACTTTCAATTGATCATATGGTATTCCAGAGGGTTTGATTATTACGTGATTGTTCACTTTTACACTGACATTTCCACTGGTGTAGGCAACTAATCTGTATTTTTCAAGATTCATGTGGGCTTTGTATAGTTCTTTTTTCAAATCTTCGTACATTCTCCACTCTCCTCTTTGATATAAAAATTTATGTTTCAAAACTGCTACAAATAAGATTTTTAGAGTTAACTTGTATGATAAAAATATTACGACATGTATATATTATTCTCAGTTAGATTTAAATTTGTACATACTAATTATATACCTATATTTCTTGAAAGCAAAATGTAATTATTAGCAATTACAGGTTATCTCGTCTGTTTAGAGGTAATTAAATTGGATTAACAACTTAAATCTCAATTTTTGAAAAAAATGTAAAAAAATAAAACCCTGGTTAGAATTTTTCTTTAACCAGGGTTTGAAGTTGATTGTATGGTTCAAAATTGTTTATGCATTTTCTAAAAGATTAACTTTTTACATTCATCTCTCTATACAGTTTCATCATGATTTCTATATTCTTCACGCCATTTGTTGTTCCACTTTTTGAAAGGCAAGCTGTAGCAGTGGCTGTTCCAACTTTTAAAGCTTTTGATATATCCCATCCTTTATTGATAGAATATAATACTCCCGCACAGAATGCATCCCCTGCTCCTACTGTCCCTTTTATATAACCTTTAGGTAGATCAAAAGAAGGTTGTATATAAAAGTTGTTTGTTTCATCTAGTGCAAAAGCTCCTTCAGGAGAGTGGACTATCACCCATTGCTTAACTCCTATTTCTTTTAATTTGAAGCATATGGGTTCGATGTTATCAACGATCAATTTATCTTCTGTGTCCCTTATTGGTATGTTGGTTGTTAAAGAGGCTTCTATTTCGTTGATGGTACAATAATCTGTGTACTTTAAAGAAGGAGGAATGATTTTAGAAAACCTATCAGAGTTTTCACTTACCAAGTCCAAGGATGTTTTTATTCCTTTTTGTTGAGCCGTTGCTAACGTTTTTGCCAAAACAGTTCCATAGTCGGGATCTGATGAGTCGAGTTTCTCTAATAATAAAGGATATCCAACATGTAATATTTTAGAGTTGATTCTATCAAAGTCAAAATGAGTAATATCAAGTAGAGAGTTTGCACCTCGATAGTGAAAGAATGTCCTTTCCCCTGTTGATTCAACGATCATATCGTCGGTGAAAGAAGTCCCTACCTCATTTTGTTGAAAAACCATTTCAGTATTTATATTATTTTCTTTTAATACTTTTAAAACGTATTCTCCCAGCTTATCATTCCCAACTACCCCGATTGCTTGAAGGGATAAACTTTTATCCATCTTTGCTAAGTCTATTAAAGTATTGGGAACAGCTCCTCCCACAGAATACTCTATGTTTAAAATATTGGCTAAACGTCCTACTTTTGGATAAGTATCAACAATTTTGATATAGTCAAAAACTATTATTCCTCCAATTGTGATTCCTTTTCTTTCCATTTTTTGGGTTCTCCTTTTTTATTAAAGAGGGATAGTTTCATCTGACTATGCTAAGTTATATTTTTTGATTACTTCTTCAACATTGGCATTATTATGGACTATCTCTTTTAATCCCATGATGAGAGATTCCATTTTGGGATTTTGCCAAACATTTCTTCCGAATACTATTCCTTTTGCTCCTGCCTTGATAGATTCTTTTGCTACCTTAATAACACCTTCTATGTTATTCATTTTAGGGCCACCAAGAACAAAAACGGGTACTTTTAAATTATTAACTAATTCTTTAAATTCAGTTTCATCGTCTGTATATGGAATCTTCAATATATCTGCTCCAAATTCAAGTGCCATTCGTGAGGCATGTTCTATAAGCTCAGGATCATTCTTCTTCTCTTTTGGTATGCTATTGCCCCATAAGACAGGTTCAACCATGAGCGGTATATTCCATTTGTCGCACTCATTGGCTACCTTTTCCACAACTTCTATACTCTCCATCTGGATATTTTCTTTTTCTCCCCAAGGCAGTAAGACTTTGACTACATCAAAAGCATATCTTATGGCAAATTGAATATCAGCTATTAGTTTATGTCCAATCGTATCGCCGCTACCTCCAGGAATCGTCGAAGGTAAGGGTAAATCCATAGTTAAAATTCTACCAGGAGCATCTTTTGAAGTAAAAAGATCAGTTGTTATCTTTGATATACCTGGGCTTATCAACGTTCCATCTATTCCTATATTTATTAGCTTTTCCAAAGTTTTAACAGGATTTTGTAGTCCCGAAACATTTCCCATCACCAGCCCGTGATCTATGGGAATAATAACTGATTTTCCGCTTTCTGGATTCAAAACACGTGAGAGTCTCAACTCTTTTATGCCCATTCTATTACCTCTTTTCAAATTCTTTTAAAGTTTGGATCTGTAAATATATCAGTTGCATCGTCACTGTGAGAAGAAAATTCTGAAATAACGGCACCTTCTTCTCCAGCCTTGAACCAATGTAGTGTATTTGGAGGTATGGTGTATTGTTCTGCTGGGTTTAAAATTATTTCATGAGGTGCTGTGAAATATTCATTTGGTGGTTGTACATGCCAAGTGTTCTTTTCTCCCTCAACGAAAAGAAATACTTTACCATATCTGCACCTGAAGGTTTCTTCTTTTCCAATATCTCTATCATGAGGTGGATGCTTATGTTCAGGACATGTTTGATTAGGCAAAAGGACCATTTCTTTAGCACAGTATCTATCGGTATTTACATAGGTAACAATTTCAAGACCTAGTTCTTCGACATTTCCTAATCCTCCATCAACGATCTCTATATTTTCCTTTTCATCTTCTCTTAGAGCGATACCTGCTTTCTCAAAAAGTTCTAAACTTTTCTTTTTGACTTTTTCATATGTTTCTTTGTCCAACATAGATTTAAACCTCCTTTGGATTTTCCTCTATGAATTGAAAATTATATTGTATTATTATTCACTCCAAAATTTTTTAGTTATTGTAGATGGTAAAACAGCTACTAGAATTACAAGCCCTTTTACTACTTGCTGTATATAGGGTGAAACATTCATAATAGCCATACCATTATTTAAAATTCCCATCAATAACCCCCCTAGAAGGGTTCCTATTACCCAACCTTCTCCACCGAATAAGCTTGTTCCACCTACTACCACTGCAGCGATAGCATCGAGTTCATAACCTTGTCCTGCATTGGGTTGAGCACTCCCTAATCGTGAAGTCATTAGCATACCTCCGAATGCTGCGAAAAAGGAGCTTAAAGCAAATACAGAAATCAAAATTAGTTTGACTTTTATTCCTGAAGCATATGCTGCTTGAATATTACCTCCAGTAGCATAGACACTTCTTCCAAAAGTTGTGTAAGATTGAATAAACCAAACACAGAAGGTAGCTAAGATAATTACTATAAAAGGAGTAGGTATTCCAAGAATAGAACCCTGTCCTAAAAATTCAAAAGAATCAGGGAGTCCCCAGATAGGAGCACCGTTAGTGTAAATTAATAAAAGACCTCTTCCTATTGACATTGTAGCGAGGGTAGCTATAAAAGGTGGTAATTTTCCATAGGTTACGACCAGGCCATTAAAGATGCCAAATGCAGTTCCAGCGATTAAAGCCATTATAGCACCAGTCAAAACATTCCCTCCGCTAGCAAGAGTAGACCCGGCAAAAACAGCGCCAGCTAATCCTGCTACAGAACCTACAGATAGGTCGATACCCGCAGTTAATATTACAAACATCTCACCTAATGCCAATAAGATATTAACAGCTGATTGCTTAGATATTGTCATAAAATTTGATAGGGTAAAAAAATATTCTGTTTCAGCAACCGAAAAAAATAAGATAACTCCAATTAAACCAAAAATTACACCATATTTTCTTAAAAATTCAAGAGAGCTCATTTTATTTTTATTTGCTGTTTTTTTGGTTGATAGTATTTTTTCCATTTTAGATTCTCCTTCTCTTTGATAGTAAAAAAATGGATTTTAACTTTAAAGCTGGGTTTTTATTAATGTGAAATTTTTTGATATTTTATTATTTAAATGTCATTAATTGTTTATTACTTCGAATTCTTGAGAGTTAATATCTTCTTTCCCTTTTACGGCTAGTGCTAATATCTCTTCTTTAGTCGAATTTTCAGGATACAGAGTACCAGTAATTCTACCTTCACTCATTACTAGGATTCTGTCACATAAATTGTGAATTTCATCAATATCAGTTGAAATCAACAAAATGGCGATTCCTTTACTAGATAATTCATAAATTTTCTTGTATATTTCATATTTTGCTCCGACATCTACACCTCGTGTTGGTTCATCCATTATTAACAATTTAGGCTGACGAACTATCCATTTACCAATTACCAATTTTTGTTGATTTCCTCCACTAAGGTTTTCAACTTTTTGATTCAAGTTACTAATTTTGATATTCAGCTGGTTGATTGTACGATAACAATCTTGTTTTTCTTTGTTGATTTTTAAAATTCCGTATTTGGCAAAAAAATCAAGATTAGGTAGAGTATAATTTTCCTTAACACTTCTTTTTAAAACCAAACCTAATGAATGCCTATCAGCAGGAACATAGAAAATACCGTGTTTTATACAAATTGATGGATTTTTAGGGAAAAATCTTTCACCATAATAATGAATATTTCCACCATTTATTTTTCTTAAACCAAAAAGCGATTCACCCATCTGGGTACTTCCACATCCCATTAATCCACTTATTCCTAAAATTTCTCCTTCATGGATCTCGAATGTAATTTTTTTAAAATACGAAGAGGTTAAATCTACCACTTGTAAAACTATTTTCCCAGAAGTTTTGTTGATTTTCTCCGGATACTTGTTTGTTATTTCTCTACCGATCATTTTTGAAATTAATTCATTAATATTAATTTTATTTACAAAGTCGTTGTAAACAATTTCGCCATTTCTGAGTACAGTGACTCTTTCTGCAATTTGAAATATTTCTTCTAATCTATGAGAAATATATAATATGGTTACTCCATTTTCCTTTAAAGTTTTTAAAATAGAAAATAATATATTTGTTTCTTCAATTGATAAGGCAGCTGTTGGTTCATCTAAAATTAGTATTTTAGGATTAAAGGACAAGGATTTAGCAATTTCTACAATTTGTTTATCTCCGATACTTAAGGAAGAAACTCGCTTTTCAGGAGAAATATGGTAAACTCCCATTTTTCTTAATATTTCTCGAGTGAGGGATATTAACTCCTTTTTCTTAACTAGATAATTTTTATTTGTTTTTGAAGAATTCCATCTTCCTAAAAAAATATTTTCATAGACACTCAAAGTAGGAACTAAACTGGATTCTTGATGCACCATTACTATTCCTTCATGTAAGGCTTCACTCGGAGAGTAATGATTTCTTTTTTCTCCATTTATTATTAAAGTCCCTTCTGTAGGTGAATGTTCACCATAAATAATTTTCATTAAAGTGGATTTGCCTGCCCCATTCTCTCCAACTATAGCATGAATTTCATTTCTATTAATTTTTAAATTAATATTTTTTAAAACTTTCACGCTTGAAAAAGATTTTCCGATATTTATCAATTCTAAAATGACATCTTCATCCAAACATATCACCCCGTTTCACTATATTAAAAAGGTATATTTCCTACATAAATCATTTTTGTAGCTATTAATGTGTTTATCAAAGAGAGGAGTTTAAACTCCTCTCTTTCAGTTATAATTATTATTAATGCCAGCCATCAACTGATGTTTCTAACCATTCATCAACGTTATCTATAGTTACTGGTACAACTTCCATGAAATATCTTTTTGAACCATCTGGAGTTTCTATTTTAAAATCTTCTGCTAACAAATAAGCGGCTGTTACGGCCATTGCTGTCATTTTTCGAGGCTGTTGTCCAGCTTCAAAGGCTATATAATCGCCTTTTTGCATTGCATCTAACCCAGCGGGAGAGGCGTCTACAGCAACTATGAATATCTCGTCTTTTTCATAGTTAAACATTTTTAGAGCTTGTACAGTTCCCAAGGCCATAGGATCATTTTCTGCATATATAGCATCAATCTCATGAGGATGAGCAGTGAGAATAGCTTCAGCTGCGGCCATTCCATCTGCCATATTAAAATCTCCATTTTGTTCAGCTACTATTTCGATGTTTGAATATTTTTTTATTTCGTCCATAAAACCATCGGTTCTTTCTCTCATAACACTTAAACCTGGAGTCCCATAGATTATAGCAATTTTTCCTTTTCCATTCAATCTATCAGCCACATATTCAGCAGCTAATTTTCCAGCCATGTAGTTATCTGATTCAATATCTAAAGAAATTAATTCACTATCTACTGTTCGATCAATACACACAAAAGGGACACCTGCTTCATATGCTGCCTCTGCTGCCGGAATTAAGGCTTTAGAATCTGTTGGATTAATTACGATTGCATCAACATTTCTTTGAAGAAGATTTTCTACTTGAGAATGTTGTGTAGCACTATCATAGTTAGCATCAAGAACTGTAATATCTATTCCTAATAACTTAGCTTGTTCTTCAGCCGCATTAGCCATAGTAACAAAATATGGATTATCCATGTTCCCTAAAACCAAACCTATCGTAAAAGCATGAAGAAACACTGGTAGAAAAACGATGCTTACAAATAACACGAAAACAAACTTTTTCATACTTTTTCCTCCTCTACTAAATTTTGTTGTGGTAGTATACTTCTTGTTTTTTTTTAAATTCTTACTTATCAATAATTTATTACATCATTAATCACCTCCAGAAATCATTATTTTTCATTTCAATTTTTGTTTGTTTTAAATAGAAGATGTACTAAAAAAATTAAACGTGCGGATGACTCTAAATAAAAACGCCTTAATATATCTTTTTAGATATACTAAGGCGTTCATGACCTCATATTATTAAATTTTTTATTAAATATTGTCATCCCACCCTTGAGGATGAACTACTAAAGAAATTTAATCATATTTTCATTTTTATGTCAACTCTGATTAAAAGCAATTACAATAGGTTAGAATTAATTAGAAGGAAATAAAGCCAAATAATAAGAAAATCCTTAGTTTTTCTAATAAATATGAAATTTGATATAATAAAAAATGAAATTATTCGATAATGTGGTGATAATAAATGTCAAAGAAAATTCTGAAATTTATAAATTTCTTTGTCAAGGACCAAGGAAATGAGGTTCTAAAAAATATAAATTTAGAAATTCAAAAATCAGAAGTTATTAGTATTTTAGGACAGGATGGCTCTGGGAAAAATGCTATTATAAATGGACTAACTGGTAAATTTCAAGTTAGTGGAAATGTGTTATGTAGGGGAGAACTAGTAAAGGTGGGGATACTCAATTTAAGAAAACATGGAGTAGAATTTGTAGATCAAGATCTCAAATTATTAGAGAATCTCTCTGTTTCAGAAAATTTGTTTTTAGATACTTCATATAAGAAGAACCAATCGATTTTTTATTTTAAAAGAAAAACCCAGAAAGCGGTGGAGGAACTTTTAAAAAAGTATAATTTGAACTTATCACCGTATATGAAAGTAGGAGATCTCACGTTAGAAGAAAAGAAAAATTTGGCTTTTGTGAGGGCTTTTTCTGTTAATCCAGATGTTCTGATTCTATACGAACCAGCTGAGAATATTTCTTTAAGTTCATTGATGAATCTTCACAATATGATAAGAACACACAAAAAAGAAGGTAAAAGTGTAATCTACATAACTAAACAATGGGAAGATGCCTTGAGAATCGCTGATAAGATCGCAATATTGAATGAAGGTGAGATTGCGGAGATTTTGGACTCCCAAGAAGTAAAAAATAATCCTAAAAAATTGATAAATAAAATTATGGGAATTAACTCCGATGACAATAATGTAAATTCTGAAGAGAGACAACTAATTGAATCAGTCTTTGAAGCAGCAGAATACTTAACATCAGAGTATGAGCTAGATGATCTTATGAAACTGCTTGCAAAAAATGCTGCAAAGGCGATGAAAGCAGAGGCATGTGGAATATCTCTGATGGATGAGGACACAAACGCAATAATAGACAAAGCTTTTTACAAACGAAATAAAAACGTGGAAGTTGAACCGAATGAATCAGAAATCTTAAATTTAATCGGCGATGAAAAAGTTTATTATTTTTCAAAAAGAGATAGAGGATTCGAAAAATTCTTTAAAATCAACAAAGATATTAATAGTTTTATATGTGTTCCTTTGTACATAAGATCAAGGTTGAGTGGCATAATCCATATTTATTACAAAGAAGTATATATATATTCTGAAGAAGAGATAAAGTATTTAGAAACTATAGCTCATCAAGCTGCGTTAGCAATTCATGACACAAGGTTAGTTGGAAGTTCTGTATTGTTACAAGAGAGTCATCATCGAATCAAGAATAATCTCCAGTCCATAATTAGTTTGATGTCTTTGTATAAGATGTCCAATAAAAAAGATTCGAGAAAAGATGTAATAGAGATGCTCGATGATTTAATGTCGAAGATAAAAAGTATAGCCGCAGTCCATGATTTGTTGTCAAAAGATAAATTGGGTAGAAGTATTATCAATCTCAAAGAGATGATAACTAAGATAGTCAAATTTATGAGCAGTACAAGAGAAGAGACTAAATTTAACTTTGAATTGGACGATATTTTCGTTTCATATAGCAAGGCCTCTGCGATAGCTTTGGTGGTGAATGAGCTGGTTACTAACAGTCTAAAGTATGCTTTTGTTGGTAAAGAAAATGGTGAGATTACTATTATTTCAAAATTCGATAATGAATCAATAAAACTAGTGATTTCAGATAACGGAGTAGGTTTCCCGCAAAATTTCGATATTCAAAATACTCAGGGGCTTGGTCTATCGATTGTATATTCTATAGTTACCAAACAGCTAAATGGGGAGATATATGTAGAAAGTGCTAATGGTGCCAAAGTACGAATTAGGATCCCAGTAAAACAGATTAGTAAGAATATTTCCATCGAAGAAATGGAGAAAATTTAAAGATGTTGGGGGTAAAACAATGAAGGACTTGAAGGTACTGATCGCCGAGGATGAATACCTAATTTTAATGGGGTTAAAAAGCAACTTAGAAAATTTAGGATGTAAAGTAATAGGAGAAGCTACAAACGGTAAAGAGTTGGTCAAATTAGCTTTAGAAAAAAAGCCTGATTTGATTATAGCTGATATCAATCTACCTGTTATGGATGGTTTGGAGGCATTAAGAAGGATAAGTGAGAAGGTTTTTATTCCTACATTAATTGTAAGCGGTTACGATGATGAAGAATTGATCGATAGAGCAAAAAATCTGGGAGTATTGGGATATCTAATAAAGCCAATAGATGAATCAGATTTGAAAGCCGAAATTGAAATCGCTCTTTCTAGATTTGAGGATATTAAGAGTTTAAAAAATGAATTAGAAGTAACCAAAGAAACTTTGGAATCAAGGAAATTAATAGAAAAAGCCAAAGGTATCATTATGGAAAGATTACGATTGAATGAAGAAGAATCTATGAAATTTTTGCAAAAAAAGAGTAGAAATTCCAACAAAAAGTTAGTTGATGTTGCGAAGGAGATTATAGAAGCTGACAAGGCTTTTAGAATTGATTAAATTGCACACAGCAGTCTATTTTCAATCTTTTATTTCTTCTACTTTGTATTCCATAATGTTATTTAAAATATTTTCATTGTCTCTCCATTTGTCACGAACCTTTACGTAAAGATCGAGGTAGACTTTTCTTTCAAAAAGTTCTTCGATGTCTTGTCTTGCCAATTGGCCGATCTTTTTAATCATACTTCCGTTTTTACCTATTATAATAGGTTTCTGACTTTTCTTTTCAACATAAATTTCTGCTCTTACGTACAAAACGCCATTCTCTCTTTCTTTCAGTTCTTCTATAACTACACCGCTTGAATGAGGAATCTCTTCCTTTGTTAAATGAAAGATTTTTTCCCGAATTAACTCAGAAATGATGAACCTTGACGGTTTATCGGTGATCATATCTTCTGGGTAGTATTGTGGACCTTCGGGTAATAAATCTATAATACTTTGTTTTAATTCAGAAAGATTTTTACCTGTTAAAGCGGAAATTTCAATGGTTTTAACTATATTTGAAGACAAACTTTGTATTTTTTCAGTCATCAGGTTAATTTTCTCTTTATCTTTTATTAGATCAACTTTGTTCACAAGAAGAATGGTAGGAATTTTTGATTTATCGACTATTTCAGCAACTCTTAAATCTGAATTTCTTAAACCATCCTTTGTATCGATTATAAAAAGTATTAGGTCAACGCCTTTCAATGCATTTATTGCGATATTGACCATGTATTCCCCGATTTTTCTTATAGGTTTGTGAATACCCGGTGTGTCGACAAAAACTATTTGGTAATGATCTTCCGTTAATATGCAGTTTACTCTATTTCTTGTAGTTTGTGGTTTGTCAGAAACAATGACCACTTTTTGACCCATCAAAGCGTTTATCAATGTTGATTTTCCTACGTTAGGCTTTCCAGCCAAGGCCACGAAACCACTTTTAAAACCGTTATTTTCCATATTTTCCTCCAAAGACTATATTTGATAAAATCACACTCATTATTTATATTCTAGTTTAGTATTAAGCAAAAGTCAAGTTATAAAAGGTAATTTGTCAAAATTTCTACAATCATTAGTATAGTTAAACAAATAAATGGTATAATCAAATTAACAGAGAAAATACTTGCCAATTTTATAGGCGGGCTGCAGAGAGAAGGGGCGTTAACAAAAACATATGGTATAATATAACTAGTTCAACAAACTATCGTGTAACCAAAAGGTGGGAGCTGATGAAAGGCACCAACATAACTCGCAACCGTCAGGACATTATCTTCAAAAAGATGTCGGAACTATTCAAAGATGAAACCCTCAAATATTATGAACTGAACTTACCAAAGATAATCTCAGTAAAACCAACAGAACTACCGGTAATAAACGTATCAGACAGAAACATGGATTTTGTATTCGAACTAGAAGACAACTCACTGTTACACTTAGAATTTCAAACTACGTGGAAGAAGGCAGACTTACTAAGATTTGCACAATACGACATAGCGTTATACCAAAAAGAAAGAAGAAAGATAAACACGGTAGTAATATACTCAGGGAAATACGAAAGTGCAGAAAATGAATTGGACATGGGATCAAATAAATATAAAGTTTTACAAGTATTCATGATAAAATACGATGGAATAAAAAGGTACAAAGAAATAAAAGGAAAGATAGAAAAAGGAGAACCACTAACGGATAAAGACTTAATGGATTTAGTATTCTTACCCTTGATGAGAAACGAAAAAAGCGAAGAAGAAGTGACAAAAGAGGCGTTAGAGTTAGCGATTGAGATACCAGATGAAAACAAAAAAGAAGCGGTAATAGGATCGTTATTAGGGTTCTCAGACAATTATGTAAGGGAAGAGTATCTAAACAAACTGAAAGAGGTGATACGAATGACAAAGATAGGAGCCTCATTATTTGAAGAAGGCGTGGAAAAAGGTAAAAGAGAAGGTGAAAGAAAAGGCAAAATTGAATTTGCAATTAGAATATTAAGCAAAAGATTTGGCAACCAATTAACTGAAGAGATAAAAGAGAAAATAAGAAAAGCCAATGAGAAAACGCTAGATTACATAGGGGATAACTTGTTAGAAATAACAATAGAAGAACTAAAAGAATTGTTAAAATAGTTGTAATAGGATGATCCGTTACTCATCAGAAGTATCTATACTGTAATTGTATTGTTGAAGATATCACTCTTTTTTTATGAGGAGTGATATCTTTTTTTAAAGTATTTCACTAATAATTTTTTATTATAAAATAGCTTAATGTTATAATTTATAAAAAGAACATAAAAAGTACATAAAAGAAATCTGTTAAATGCTTAGAATAGTAAAGTTAATTACCGTTAAAATTAAAAGGAGCGAGCAATATGACTAAAGAAGAAATTAAATTTTTCGATGCATTGGAAGACATTTTTGTTGGGGCAAAGGTAGAAGGAGAATCAGGATATATTAATTTAATGAGAATCAAATCAAATTACTACAAAAAGGGAGTATTCCCACAACTTAAAAAGGATATAGATGATGCCTTAAAACCATTTCCTAAGTTCAGGGGAGAATTATTTGATAAACTTTATACATTTTTCAATCGCTACTTCTCTGAAACAGGTTCAATCTACTTCAGGTACACACCATTTCATCAAAATGTCTACGAAAAGGTATATACAGACGATAAAGATGTTATCTTATTCTGGAAAACACACATGCTATATTATGTTAAAACAGATAGATTATTCAAAAATTTAGAAGTAGAAATAGACGATCACAAGTATTATTTTGATGTTTCGACATTAGAGTATAAAAAAGCGAATGAAAAAAGAGAAATAATATACGAGTTTAAAGAAGGAAGAAAAGATGGAATGATGTTTTTCAATGTATTATACTCAGAAAGAGGAAAGAAAACAAAGATCGATGATATTTTAAGGTCCTTGAAAAAAGAAGGGATAACAACAACTGAAGAGGAGTTAAATAAAGCCTTCAGAGTCTTTGAAAAACAAAGTGAAGTAGATTACTTTATAAACAAGAATGCAAAAGAATTTTTGAAAGAACAGTTTAATATTTGGTTATATCAGTACGTTTTTTCTGGAGAGAGTGAATGGACAGAAGAAAGAATAAAAGAATTGCAAGTACTGAAAGACATAGCGTTTAAGATAATAGATTTTATTTCACAATTTGAAGATGAGTTAGTAAAAATATGGAACAAGCCAAAGTTTGTTTTAAATTCTAATTATGTGATAACTCTTGACAGGATAGCCCAGAAAGATATAGAAATTGTAGAAAAGATAATGAACCATGAAGGATTTGAAGAACAAGTAAAAGAATGGAAAGAGTTAGGGATTGTAGATAAAGAGCTTAACAAAAACAATATTTTAGAAAACAGTATAACAGGGAAACAATTAACTGAAAAGTATAAACATCTCCCAATTGACACTAAATATTTCAAAGATTTAGAACTCAAGATTTTAGATCTTTTTGATGATTTAGATAATTCCTTAGATGGTTGGCTTATAAAGAGCGAAAACTATCAAGCACTAAACACAATTCTTCCTAAATTCAAAGAAAAAGTACAGACTATATATATTGATCCGCCGTTTAATAAGGATCAAGATGCAGATTATTTCTATTCAGTGAAGTATAAAGATAGCAGTTGGATAACTTTGCTTGAAAATAGGTTGCTGTTATCAAAGGATATTTTGAATAATAAAGGAAGTATTTTTGTCAGATGTGACTATAATGGGAATATGTATGTCAGGCTTTTGATGAATGAGATTTTTGGTGAGGAGAATTTTAGGAATGAGATTGTTATAAAGAGAGGGTCTCCTAAAGCTGGATTATTTACCCAATTTGGAGAACAAAAATCAATAGGAGTGACTTATGATAATCTCTATTGGTTTTCTAAGATTCATAAAGCAGGATTTCCTGGATTTATGGGAGAACCAACAGAGAAACAGAATCAAGGTTATTGGACGAGCTTTACAAAAATTTATGATAGACCAACTATGAGATATGAAATCCTAGGAATTAATATTACTAAAGGACAGTGGATGTGGGGGAAAGAAAGAGCTTTGAAAGCTGCTAAAAATTATGATGAATATTTAAAAGAAAAAGAAAAAACTAACGAAAGCTTAGAGGAATATTGGAAAAAAACTGGTAAAAAACTTGATTTTCTAAGAAGAAAAGGGAATACAATTCAGTATTGGGTAGCACCAAGAGAGAATGTACTTTTAGATAATACATGGACAGATATACCTGGCTATTCGTCTGGTTGGGGGTTTAAAACAGAAAATTCCGAGATTCTTCTTAAAAGAGTAATAGAATCAACATCAGAAAAAAATAGTTTGGTTATGGACTTTTTCCTAGGCAGTGGCACAACCACAGCTGTTTCCCACAAACTTGGTAGAAAATGGCTTGGTGTTGAGATGGGAGAACATTTTTACAGTGTAATTTTACCAAGAATGAAAAAAGTTTTGGCTTACGATAAATCTGGTATTTCAAAAGAAAAAGATGTAAAAGAGAAATACAATCAAAATAATGCAGGTGGCTTTTTTAAATACTATGAGCTTGAACAATACGAAGATACTTTAAGAAAAGTAAAATATGAAGATTCAACACTCTTTGATAATCCGTATGAAGATTCATACAATCAATATGTTTTTATGAAAGACTTAAAGATGCTCGAAGCTCTTGAGATTGATTATGAAAACAATAAGGTAAAAGTAGATTTATCTAAGCTATATAAAGATATAGATATTGCAGAAACATTATCTAACTTAACTGGCAAATGGATAAAGAAGATTCACTCGGACTACGTGGAATTTGAATATGGTGAGAAAATAAACTTAAAAGACTTGGATTATAAACTCATAAAACCTCTGATTTGGTGGTGAGCAGGTTGGGAACATTATTACAAGATATGATAGAAAATATACGATTTGAAGATCTACCGGTTACGTGGAATACTTTTGATTTTGAAGGGTTTTCAGAAAGCAAAACTCTTTGGGATTATCAACAAAATGCAGTAAGAAATGCTATCAAGGTATTATGGAAGTATTTTGAGGATTTTGTAGATTATCAAAATAACGAAAGTTTGGAGATGAACAAAGTAAGAAAAGAAAAGCTTTTTAATTGGTACAAAGACAATGGCCTAGATAGTGATTTTGATTTTAAATTGACAAATAAAAGCAACTACAAGCTTTTGGCAGAATATTACCCTCAAGTAGATGATAACAGGCTTTCTTATGAGAACTTTATCAATCGCATGAGTTTTTGGATGGCCACTGGAAGTGGTAAAACGCTTGTTATCATAAAACTAATTCAAATTTTATCAGAATTAATTAACAGGAAGGAGATCCCTCCACATGATATTCTCGTTTTAACCCATAGGGACGATTGGTTCTCTTCCAAAAAGTGTGGGTAGAAAAAATGAAACATGAACAAATGATTAAATAATCTGGTATCATGTAAGAAAACACAAAAATACACAAGGAGTGATGCCAGATGAGAAAAGAGCTACCAAAATTCTTTGAACAGATACTGAATATAACAGATCCATGGTACATAGAAAAGATAGAGCAACAAGGAAATACAATCAACATATATGTGGATTTCAAAAAAGGTGCAAAGTTCGAATACAACGGTAAATATTACAGTGCATACGATACGGTTCAAAGAAGTTGGAGACACTTAAACTTATTCCAATATGAAACATATATACATGCTAGGGTACCTAGGATAAAAACAGATGATGGGACAAAGACTGTAGAGGTTCCTTGGGCTCGAAAAAACTCTGGATTCACCTTATTGTTTGAAGCGTTTATTCTCGAGTTGTACAATCACATGACGGTTGCTGAGATAGCTAAAAAGTATAATACAACCCAAAATAGATTGTGGAGAATATTAGA
>NZ_AZRM01000014.1 GCF_002895605.1 Petrotoga miotherma DSM 10691 | reverse complement strand
GGGGCGAAGGGGCGCTAAAGTAAGTTTTAAAGTAAGTTTAGAGTTTTTAAAGATAATTTAATAAAATAAAATGACATAGGGGGGCATTAGAGTGATAAAAAGAGCATTGTTAAGTACTTACAAAAAAGATAAAGTAGTTGATTTTGCGCGAACTCTTCAAGAACTTGGAATTGAAATTATTTCAACGGGTGGAACCGCTAAAAAACTTCAAGAGAATGGTATCAAAGTTACGCCCGTTGAAGAAATCACCAATTTTCCCGAAATATTAAATGGAAGGGTTAAAACTTTGAATCCTTTTATACATGGAGGTATTCTTGCAAGAAGAGAGAACAACCAAGATATGGAAACTTTAAAAAATTTAAAGATAACACCGATAGATCTTGTTTATGTTAATCTTTATCCATTTGTAGAAGTAGCTAACAAATCCAATGTTGATTTGAATGAGTTGATTGAATTTATAGATATAGGTGGACCAACCATGATAAGATCTGCAGCCAAAAATTACAAAGACGTTATAGTTGTAGTAGATGAATCTGATTTAGAACATATATCAGCTAAATTAAAAAATAGAGAAGAGTTTGATGAGAAATATAGATTATACTTAGCTTCAAAAGCCTTTAATTTGACTGCCTTTTATGATAGTTGTATAAGTAATTATCTAAATGCTCAATTGAAAGATAAGGATGATTTTCAAGAATTTTTAACGGTTCCATTTGAAAAAAGCTGCGAAATGAGATATGGTGAAAATCCTCATCAAAGTGCCATTTTTTACAAAAATACTTTAAGTGTAGGAGCTATGACTTCATTTGATCAATTAAATGGGAAAGAATTATCCTTTAACAATTTGAGAGACGCAGATTCTGCATGGAAAGCTGTAAATGAATTTGAAGATATAGCATGTTGTTGTTTAAAACACAGTTCTCCTTGCGGTATTGCTTTAGGAGATAGTGTTTTAGAAGCATACAAGAAGGCTTATTCATGCGATCCTGTTTCAATATTCGGTGGGATAGTTGCTTTCAACCGGAAAATTGATGTTGACACTGCACTTGAGCTAAAAAAATTGTTTCTTGAAATAATAATGGCTCCAGAGTATGATGAAGAGGCTTTAGATATTTTACAAAAGAAAAAGAATTTGAGAATATTGAAAATGAACTCTAAACCAATTGATACGTATGAATATGTATCTGTTGATGGAGGGATTCTCGTTCAAGAAGTTGATAAAGGAGTTATTAATGAATTTAAGGTTGTAACAGAAACTAAAGTGTCAGAAGAAATCAAAGAAGAACTTGTGTTTGCATGGAAGGCAGTAAAACACGTTAAATCAAATGCAATAGTTGTATCAAAAAATAGGGCTATCACAGGCATAGGGCCTGGTCAGCCTAACAGGATATGGGCTGCTACGCAAGCTTTAGAAAGAAGTAAAGATAAAGGAGGGGACGTTTTAGCTTCAGATGCTTTTTTCCCTTTTAGTGATGTGGTAGAAAAGGCAGCAGAATACGGAATAAAAGCGATAATTCAACCTGGAGGGTCGATCAGGGATGATGAGTCTATTCAGGCGTGTAACAAATATGGAATAGCTATGGTATTTACTGAGATGAGGCATTTCAAACATATATAATTTGATTAAATTTTTAGTGTACAAAGAGCCCATTTTTTGGTATACTATTAATGGGTGATTAATATGAATGTAAAAATCAAATCTCTTATTTTACTAGTAATTACAATCTTTTCTTTTTATTTTTTACGAGCAGATTTTGAAAATATTGCTCTTATAGATGCTTTGATGGTTATAGCATTCACCGCCATTTCTGATAATATAAGAGTTTATTGGAATTACAGCAATAGGTTGGTCTCTAACACCGTAGGTTTTGTATATGCTTTTTTGTTAGGCCCTCAATATATTTTAATTTCCTCTTTAATCATTCTTTTCAGTAAGACAAAACATCCAGAAATTAGTAGGAAGTTATACAGGGCTCTTGTGTTCTCTACAAGCTATTCGTTATCTGCTTTAATTTCTTATAGATTCAGTCCCATTTTTTCTATATTTTTATTTTTGACTATTTCGAAAATTATTAACACCATTATAGTTGAAGGTAGAAAGAATTTTAACTTTTCAGTGTTTATTTATGAATATCTTTATTTTTTGAGTCTTTTACCTTTTTCTTATTTGTATTTACAGTTTGAGTTTTCTCCTTTTAAGTACTTGATAATTTCTGTGAATTTGCTCATACTATTGCTTTTTTATCTGATAATTAAAACAAGAAGCGATAAAAACGACGAAATTTTGAGAACCCAAAGAATACGAAAATTGAACGATGTGATTGTTAATTTGAGTAATGTCATCAGGCAACTTTCCTTGAAGGTATCCTCAGAGAAAATCCTCGATCAAATAGCAGAAATAATGCAGAAAAATATGGGTTATGCCTATGTTCTTATCAGTTTGTTTAACTATCAGAGTAATAAAGTTGAAAGGATAACACATCGTGGCCTTAAAGAAGAAATGTATGAAAAGATCAGAAGTCAAGAGGTTCCTATATCTGAAGTTCTTAAATTCATGGATGAAAGGTATAGTTATAAAGATACCTACTTTATTCCTCACGCTAATAAAATAAGCGAAACTTATACCTATCAACCTAGAGATGAATTGAGTATAGATTATTTAGAAGATAATCAAAATTTGTGGGATCCGAATGATTTATTTTTATTGGCTTTGCGAGATGAAAGAAACAACATTATAGGGTATATATCTTTGGATTCTCCAGAAAATAATTTAAGGCCGTCTAAAGAGGAATTGAACATTTTATCGGTTTTCGCTCAGTTAGTCTCACTGGCGTTGGAGCATTCACAAAAATTCATGGAGATTAGAGATCAAGCCGAGAGAGATAGTTTAACGGGACTTTTTAACCATTCTAAATTATTTTATGATTTGGAAAATTTTGAAAAAAATAAAGAGAAGATCTGTGCTGTATTTATAGATTTGGACGATTTTAAGGATATAAACGACAAATATGGTCATAAATTTGGTGATGAAGTACTTAAAGAATTTTCTCAATTAATATTGAATACTGTCAGAAATAAAGACAGGGTTTATAGATATGGGGGAGATGAGTTTGTAATTTTATTTACTGATATTTCAAAAGACGTTGGGAAAAATATTATAGAAAGGCTCTATGAGGCAATAAGAAATTTTCAACCAAAGATCAGTTTTAGTGCAGGATTAAGTACTTGTAATGAAGTGATTAATAGTTATAAAGAGATCGTTGAAATTGCAGACAGAAAAATGTATCTATCGAAAAATCAAGGTAAAGGCAATTTGATGGTGTAGTGGAGCTTTCTTTTGCTAGACATTTTAGAAATAAGACGAGGGTGGGCAGCGGGCGAAGGGGCGCTATATATAAAATTTTAAAGTTTATAAAAAAGAGTATTTTTTGCTAACGGGAGGAAAACAATAAAATGAAAGTTCTTGTAGTAGGCAAAGGTGGTAGAGAACACGCGATCGCTTGGAAGTTATCTCAGAGTGAAGATGTAAAAAAGGTATTTATAGCCCCTGGTAATGATGGTATAGCAATTGAAAATAAATGTGAATGTTTGAAAATAGAATCTATAGAAGAAATTATGAATTTTGTTAAGAATAATAATGTAGATATTACTATAGTTGGTTCAGAAGAGTACTTAGCAAAAGGAATAGTAGATAAGTTTGAGGAATCAAATTTAAAAATAATCGGTCCCAACCAAAAAGCCGCACAATTAGAAAGTAGTAAGATATTCGCAAAGAGTTTCATGAAAAGGCATAACGTTCAAACAGCATCTTTTAACACATTTGTTGAGTTGAAAGATGCCCTTGAATATTCTAAGAAGGCTTCGTATCCATTGGTGATAAAAGCCGATGGTTTAGCGGCCGGTAAAGGTGTTTTTATATGTAATTCTTATGAAGATTCTAGCCAAGCTCTTAATGAACTTATGAAAGAACAAAAATTTGGAGAATCCGGTAAAAAAATTGTTGTTGAGCAATTCTTAAAGGGTTTTGAAGCTTCTGTTTTCTTGCTTTTGGATGGTCAAAACTACAAATTTTTCAACGTTTCGAAGGATCATAAGAAACTGTTGGAAAATGATCAAGGCCCAAATACTGGAGGCATGGGAGCAATTACACCACATCCTGACCTTGATGAAAAATTAACAAAGGTAATATTTCAAAAAATCATAAACCCAACTATCAAAGGTTTAGAAGAAGAGGGTTTATTATATAAGGGATTCTTGTACATAGGTTTAATTATTGAGAATGGTGATCCACATGTATTGGAATACAATGTGAGGTTAGGAGACCCTGAAGCCCAATCAATGCTCTATTTATTAAAATCCGATTTTATTGATGTTATAAACGACATAAAAAAAGAGAGAGTTAACACTACCAATATTGAGTTTTATGATGGATTGTCTTTTTGCCTCGTACTTAGTAGCAAAGGCTACCCTTTTTCCTATACAAAAGGTGAAAGGATCACAATAAAACCAGGAATAACTTCAAAAATCTTTTATTCTGGCGTTAAAAAAGATGGTGAGAATTTACTTACCGATGGTGGTAGGGTATTATCGATAGTAAATAAGGCAGATACTTTAGAAGAGGTACGAAATATTGTTTACGATGAAGCAGAAAAAATCCATTTTGAATCAAAATATTATAGGAAAGATATCTAGTCAGATTCTAACCACTTTTGTTAATTTTGTGGCGGCTCATAGATTCTTCAATCTTAAGATATCCCTTTTTCATAGCTTTTTTACTAACTTGTACGTTAAATTGGTCGCCTTTGATTTTTTTCATCTTCTCCTTTATGCTTTTTGAGCGTTCAGAATCTCTTTTTAAAATGTTTTCTATGGTATTTTTTACGGCGGTTTCAGTTTTAAATGGTTCTAATTGTTTCAGTAATTCAAATCTTTCTTCTAACGTTTTAGAAAAAGTTTCAAAATCATCGTTCTTTAGCGAATCATCTAAGATTTTTTCCTTTTTGTTTATTTTACTAATTATTTCTTCTATTATGAGCTTTTGAGTACTCATTTAAACTCTCCTTTTCCTTCTTTTCGCTGCCCACCCTTAAGGAAGAGCAGAAGACTTTGCCCCTTCGATTCGCTGCCCGCCCAAAGTGTCTTTTTTGAATTATACCATATTTACCCGCTTTACATAACAAAATGGCGAATATTTGTATTTAGGGATATTTAATAGAGATTAGAGCTCATTATAATCGATTATTTCACTTTTTTGATGTTTTCTTGTATAATATAAGTTGGAGATTTTTTTATTTGCCAAATGGAAAAGGAGAATTCATTATGGAAACCAAAGTTATTGAAGTGGATCCATTAAATATTGAAGAGGAGAAAATTAAAGAAGCCGCTCAAGCAATCAAAGAAGATAAAACAGTAGTCTTTCCTACTGAAACGGTTTACGGTTTGGGAGCCAATGGCCTTTCAGAAAACGCCGTGAGAAAGATTTTTAAGGCAAAAGGCAGGCCTTATGACAACCCTTTAATTCTTCATGTGGCTAACGTTAGATCTTTTTTGGAGTACACTTATATTTCTTATACTCTTTTGGAAAAAATAGAAAGATTATTGCCAGGTCCAATTACTTTTGTATTAAAGAAAAGGGAGATTGTTCCAAATATTGTAACAGCAGGAAAAGATACTATAGCTTTAAGAATGCCGGCTCATCCTGTTGCCTTAAAATTGATAGAATACGCTGAAGTGCCAATTGCCGCACCGAGTGCTAATGTTTCGGGTAAGCCTAGTCCAACAATGGCGGAACATGTTTTAAAAGATATGTTTGGAAAAGTTGATTATATAATTATTGGAGGTAAGGTAGAGTTTGGAGTAGAATCAACAATAATTGATTTAACTCAAGGAAAGATACCTATAATATTACGTCCAGGTCCTATTCCACCTGAAAAATTAAAAGAGATTTTTGGTGATATTATCATTCCTGATTTTGCATATGGAAAAATAGAACCTGATTATATAAAATCTCCGGGTATGAAGTATCGACATTACGCTCCTAACACCCCCGTTATTTTAGTTGAACATGATGATGTGGATACCATGGTGAAAAAGGTTTTAGAAGAAGTAAAAAATTACAACAATCCAATAGTTCTATGTCTTAAAGAACATATTGGCTATTATAAGGATCATAATATTAATTTTGACACTATAGGTAGTGAAGCAAATTATTATGAATTTGCAGTGAAACTTTTTGAAATGCTTAGAAAATACGATGAAAAAATTGATGCTATGATTATTGAAGGTATAGAAGACAAAGGTATAGGTATAGCGGTTATGAACCGTCTAAGAAAGGCATCATACAAGATAAAATAAATAAACACCCCGAACGGGGTCAAGGAGAACACCCAGAAGTGGGTTCAGTTAAAGAAAGGAAGGGGAAAAAATTGGAACTTTTATTTGATGTTGGTAACTCTTATACAATGGTAGGTATACACGAAGATGGTAAATTTTTGACGTGGAGAATTGGACCTAGTAGTTTTGAATCGGAGGATGGGTTATTTGTTGTCATTTCAAATTTATTAGATCGAGCAAATGTTGATTTAAAAAGGATAACTTTGGCAGGTATCTCATCCGTGGTTCCCAATGTTAACTTTATTTTAGAACAAATGTTAAAGAAATATTTTAGTGTTGAAACTATTTTTGTTACTACTAAGAATAAAATTAATGATATAGCATATTTGGTTGACTATCCTAATGAAATAGGTGCAGATAGAATATGCAACGTTATTGCATGTAAAGAAGAGTATGGCGATCACGTAATTGCTCTAGATTTTGGAACCGCTATAACCGTTGATGTTTTGGAAGGGGGTAATTTTGTAGGAGGGGCGATAATTCCAGGATTTAAGACGGCTATAAGCGCTTTGTTTTCTAGAACTGCCCAGCTTCCTAAGGTGGAGATAAAGGTGCCTGAATACCATTTGGGAAAAAATACAGTCGACAATATTCAAATAGGGGTAATAAAAACAACATTATATGGGATAGAAAGGCTTATTCACGAAATAAAACGAGAAAGGAACAAAGATTTTGTCGTTGTAGCAACGGGAGGAGACATGAGTTTCCTCTCAAGTAAAGTATCTATTTTCAAACATTACGATCCATATTTAACCCTAAAGGGGATATTATATTATTCTAGAGAAATCAAAAAATTGCGATAGGAGGCAACGATTTGAACTTCTTGGTTGTTAATCCTTGGATCTACGATTTTGCCGCATATGATTTTTGGCTTAAGCCATTAGGGTTGTTATACATAAGTGAGGTACTAACTTATTTAGGTCACAATGTAACGTTTATAGATCTGCTAAATCGGCATGATAACGATTTAATTGTAAAACATCCTCCAAAAGATAAAAAGTACGGAACTGGTAAATTTTATAATGAAAGAGTCGAAAAGCCAACTATATTAAAGAATATCCATAGAAAATTCAAAAGGTATGGATTACCTTTAAAATTGTTTGAAAGTAAATTAGAAGCAATAAAAAAACAGAACAAAGTTGATGCAATCTTGGTGGGAATCACTTTAACATACTGGTACTACGGTGGGGAAAAAACCATCGAAATTTTGAGAAGCTTCTTTCCAAAAACTCCTATTTTTTTAGGTGGTATTTATTCCACCTTGTATACTGAACATGCAAAAGATGTTTTTTCCAAATTTAAAGTTAATATTTGCCCAGGAACGGGCATATTTCCTTTAAAGAAAGTTTTGGAAATACTAAACGAGAATCTTACAGAATTAAATAACTTCAACTGGTTTGAAGATATTGATCTGACCTATGATTTTTATGATTCCTATCTCACTTATGTTGTTTTGGTTTCTTCCGTAGGTTGTCCTTTTCATTGTACGTATTGTGTAACTCCCAAGATGTGGAAATTTCAATACAGGAGTATAAACAAAATAATAAATAATATAGAGTATATTCTTAAAAAAAGACCTTATGTAAAAGATTTCGTTTTTTTTGACGATGCGTTCTTATTAAGAAAAGATATTAAAGAATTGTTGGAATCTTTATCTAAATTTAACGTTCAATATCATCTGCCCAATGGTGTACATGCCCGACGTGTTGATGATGAAATAGCTTTGTTATTAAAAAAAGCAAATTTTAAAACTATAAAACTCGGGTACGAAAGCTATGATTTTAATATTCAAAAAGGAACGGGGTTTAAGGTAACTAATAACGATCTTGTTAAAGCCATTACATCTCTAAAAAATGCTGGTTTTGAGATGAATGATATTTATGCCTACGTGTTGGTGAATCTACCATCTCAAAATAAAGATGATGTAAAACAAGCTGTAGATTTCTGCCATTCGCTCGGAATAAAGGTGAATTTAAACGAATTTACTCCAATTCCTGGTACCGTTGAATATGAAGAACTTGTCAAAAAAAATGCTATATCTTCAAACACGGATCCTTTGCTTCTTAACAACACTATTATTCCTTATTGGTCGCATTTTAGTCTTTCCATTAGTGATCTTGAAGAAGTTAAGAAATATACTGAAGTCAAATATACCGATTAGAAGAGATTATTAGGCATTAGAGGCTATTAAAATTGATTACGCTAGAAAATCTTTGAATTCTTTAGATTGACAAATAAGAATAAATTGACTATAATTATAGTCAAGGGGTGTAAAATATGTATTTAAAAGATTTTACATTTTATAGTTTAGCTGAAGCTAAAGCAAAATTCTCTCAAGTTGTTGATGAAGTTGAAAACAAAGACGTTGTTATCACCAAAAATGGTTTGCCAAAGGTTGTTTTGTTAGACTATGATAAATTCGTAAAACTCATGGATTTTGTTGATGAAGTTAGAGATATTTCCCTTTTTGAGATAGAAAACGTTGAAGAATATCAGAGAATTAAAGATTTTTTTAAGGATTTTGATTACTGAGTTCATCATTCTTTTTGAGTTGACTATGGGGTAAATGGTTTAGACCTTTTTTTCCTTATGGATGGGTAGCGGAGCGAAGGGGTGCTAAAACAAGTTTTAGACTTTTTAAAGACAGAAAAAATTAAAAGATGGAGGTGCTTTTTAATGGCTCAAGTTATATTAGACAAGGTTAACAAAGTTTACCCAAATGGATTTCATGCTGTAAAGGATGCAGATTTTGTAATAGAAGATAAGGAGTTTCTTGTACTACTCGGCCCTTCAGGATGTGGAAAAACTACTACTTTGAGGATGATTGCAGGGTTAGAAGACATTACAGAAGGAACAATAAAAATTGACCAAAAAGTTGTAAATGATGTGGAACCGAAGGATAGAGATATAGCTATGGTTTTCCAAAATTATGCCCTTTATCCACATATGACGGTTTACGACAACATGGCTTTTGGATTGAAATTAAGGAAAACACCTAAAGACGAAATCGAGAGGAGAGTTCGAAACGCCGCAAAAATTCTTGGGATTGACCATTTATTGGATAGAAAACCGAAACAATTATCAGGGGGGCAAAGACAGAGAGTTGCACTAGGTAGAGCTATCGTAAGGGATCCTAAAGTGTTCTTATTTGATGAGCCTCTTTCAAACTTAGATGCAAAATTAAGGGTTCAGATGAGAGCTGAGCTTAAGAAACTACAAAAAAGGTTGGAAGCTACAGTCGCTTATGTTACACATGACCAAGTTGAGGCTATGACTATGGCTGATAAAATTGTTATTATGAACGAAGGAGTAATTCAACAGGTTGGAGGAGCTTTTGATGTATACAATAATCCGGCCAACATTTTTGTCGCTGGATTTATTGGGACGCCTCCAATGAATTTCTTAAATGTAAAAGTAACAAGAGATAATGGTATTTGGTTCAAAGCAGAGGGAATCTCTATAAAAGTGCCCGAGGATAAAGCATCTTTACTTGAAAATTATATAGATAAAGATATTATCTTTGGTGTAAGACCAGAAGATATCTATGATAAAAACTTTTTTGAAGGTGCTGATGAATCTAATATTTTAAACACTATGGTTGATGTTGTTGAGCCTTTGGGTAGTGAGACTTTACTTCATTTAACTATCAATGGTCAATCTATGACCGCAAAGGTAAGCCCTCAAACACGAGCAGAATCTGGACAGAATTTTGAAGTCGCAATCGATTTAAAAATGATACATGCTTTCGATAAGGAAACAGAACAAGCTATATTTTAATTTTTATGAATTCATACCCTTTGTGCGGTTGTCACAAAGGGTTTTATCTAAAAATTTAATAATAATATAAACTGGGGGGATTCTATTGGTCATTAAGTTGGTATTCGGAGCTTTAGAAGGTGATAAAATTGATCTTCCTGTTCATTACAATAGACCTTTGCAAGGATTGTTTTACTATTTAATGTCTAATGCTGTGCCTAAGTACCACGATTTAGGAACAAGATCTGAAGATAAGAAGTTGAAGCTTTTCACTTTTTCAAGAATTTATCCCTATAACTCTTTTAAAGTTGAGAAAAGAAGAATGATTTTTAAAGGTTTATTCAATATTTATTTCGCTTCACCAATTGATAAATTAGTAGAAGCAGTTTTGAATTCTTTAAATGAACAAAAGGTTGTGAGAATCGAAAAAAATTATTTTACTTTGATGAAGTATGAAGTTATTCATAATGAAGTTGATGAAGAAATGCTTGTTAAAACTTTGTCTCCCATTACAGCATATTCAACTATCGTTTTACCAAACGGGAATCGTTATACTCATTATTTTTCTCCTTACTCATCAGATTTTAAAAAACTGATAGAAGAAAATCTCAGGAGAAAAGCTTTGGCATTGGAAATTGGAATAAAAAATAACAATTTTTATATTGAGCCTTATGGTATAACGGAAAAAAATGAAAAATTACTTTTTTACAAAGATATTATTATAAAAGGATGGACTGGATATTTCATTTTAAAAGGTGATACTCAATTGTTGAAATTAGCGCTTAATTCGGGATTGGGAGCTAAAAATGCACAAGGTTTTGGAATGATCCTTCCTGTAGAAAAGGATTCCATCAAAGAAAGAAGTTTTTTACAACTTGCTGAAGAAGGCTGAAATATAGATACATTGTAATTTTAAATTAAAAGTTCGGGGGTGTAATTATTGAATAAAAAAAATATCATATATGCACAATCGGGAGGAGTTACTAGTGTCATAAATGCTTCTGCATATGGACTGATAAGCAAGGCTTTAAAGGATCCACAAATTGATAAGATATATGTGGGAATAAATGGTATTACAGGGGTTCTTGAAGGTAAATTATTCGATTTAACAAAAGAATCAGTTGATAAAATAAATAATTTGAAAGCTACACCAGCAAGCGCCTTTGGTACTTGCAGACATAGATTAAAAGAAGGTGATGAAGAAGGTTTTCAAAAACTTTTTAAAACGTTCGAAGATTACAATATTAGTTATTTCTTTTATAATGGTGGTAACGATTCTATGGACACAGCCCATAAAATTGACGAATATTCAAAAAAGATAGGTTATGATTTAAAAGTCATAGGGATTCCAAAAACAATAGATAACGATCTGTACGGCACTGATCACTCTCCAGGTTATGGTTCTGCAGCAAAGTATTTGGCAATTTCAATGTTGGAAGCAAGTATAGACACGCGTAGTATGGCAAAAGACTCTACAAAAATTTTCATAATGGAGACAATGGGCAGACATGCAGGTTGGCTTACAGCAGCTACTTCGTTGGCTAAATTAAATGGGGATTTTGGACCTCATGTTATTTTGTTACCAGAAAGGATTTTTGAAGAAGATAATTTTATAGATAAGGTTCAAAAAGAGGTAAGTAAGAATGGTTACTGTACGATAGCTGTTTCGGAAGGTATTAGGTATAAAAGCGGCGCATTTGTTTCTGATATGGGATACACCGATAGTTTTGGAAACAGACAGTTGGGAGATGTTGGAAGGGTTGTAGCCAACATTATTTTAACAAGGTTAGGCTTGAAGGTACATGTGTCCATTCCAGATTACCTCCAGAGAAGTGCAGGACACATCGTTAGTAAAACTGATCAAGCTGAAGCGGTTATGATAGGGGAAAAAGCCTTAGAATATGCTCGGGATGGTATCTCAGGATTTATGGTAACAATTAACCGTCTCTCAAATGACCCTTACAAAATAGAATTTGGAAAGGTCCCATTATTCGAGGTGGCAAATAACACCAAATATTTACCTGAAGAATATATTTCTCATGACGGTTACGGTGTAAATGATGATTTTATTGATTATGCCAAACCTTTAATTCAAGGAGAAAGTTATCCATCTTACGAAAATGGTATTCCTAAATACGTATCTTTTCCAATTGAAGATAGATAAGTTATAGAATAAAAACCTGTTATAAGATCTCAAGCATAAAGACAAGAAACAGATCATACTTTAAACAAAAAGCCGAGCAATGTTGCACTCGGCTTTTTTGCATTTAATGATTTATGGTTTTTTGATATCTTTTGAAGCTATTGGTGGATCCTCTTTCAGTTGTTGTAGTACTATTTCTATAGCCATATCGAGTTGTGGATCTTTCTTTTCTTTGTAATCTTTTGGGGTAATATCTATTTCAATATCCGGATCGGTTCCATAATTTTCGACGTCCCATCCAACATCTTTGAACCAAAAGGCCATTTCTGGTTGGGTTGTTATAGTATGATCAATCAGTGGGTTCCTGGGCCAAATTCCAATCACTCCTCCCCACGTTCTTTTACCTATAAGTTTCCCTAGTTTCAACAACTTGAAGGAGTGGCTAAAAATATCGCCATCTGAACCAGCAAACTCGTTAGTTATAGCAACCATTGGACCTCTAACACTATCATATTGATAGGCTTCGGCCTCTCTATATGGTGAGAGATCGTATCCAATAAACTTTCTATTCAATTTATCCAAGATCAGAGAAGATACAAAACCACCACTGTTGACCCTTACATCGATTATGAGTCCGTCATATCTGACTTCGCTTAAGAAGTTTCTGTGAAATTCTGCGTATCCAGTGTATCCCATATCTGGGATGTGAATGTATCCAATCCGTGAATTAGTTTTTTCATGGACATATTTCTTGTTTTGTTCTACCCATTCTCTGTATCTTAAAGAAGTTTCATCTTTTAACGTTTTGACAACATACTTTCTCTTTTGTTCAATATTATCGCCGTTTGATACTACTATTTCAACATCTTTGCCACTGTAATTCACCAAAATTTCATTGGGTATTTTATCTTTTATTTCTATGCCGTTTATCGCTAATAAGTAATCTCCTTCTTTTACTTCGACTCCTGGCCCAAGTAATGGTGGTTTATTTTTTTCGTCCCATATATCCCCGTTAACAATGTGACTAATCTTGTAAAGGTTTTTATCTTCATCCAGTATCAAATCTGCCCCTAAATAGCCTATTTTGTAAACTGGTTTGGGCTTGTATTCTCCCCCCATCTCGTAGGCATGTGATGATTTTAATTCTCCTTGCATTTCCCATATTAAATCAGAAAATTCTGTTCTTGTTGCTATTCTTTCAACTAGAGGATAATACTTTTCTAAGATCTTGTCCCATTCGATTTTGTCTAGTTTGTCTTTGTTCCAAAAATAAAATTTTTGTAGACGCCAAGCTTCACAAAGCATTTGTCTCCATTCTAACAGTGGTTGAACTTCCACATTGATCCTGTGAAAATCTATCCAACCACACTTTCTCGTATACTTATTTTCACATTCTTTTTCTTGTTCTGGCGAGGGAGGATTAGAAGTTTTAAGAATTCTTAAGTCATCTTCAATCCGTATGGCGATTTTTTCTTTGTCCTCGGAAATTTGAAATTCCGAGATTCCCTCAAGATAAGTTTTTTCTTCTTTTTCTGTGAGATCGTAGTATTTCAAGGTTAATTTTTCATGTTTCTCGCTGAGCATATCTTCTTCATCTTCCAGTACCCCACTTACAGTAGAAATAGCGTAAAAAACCTTATCTTTTGCAGCTTGTATGTTTACATATCTTTCTTCACTAACTGGGAAGGGTATAATTCTATCAGCGATGTTATCAAAATCAATATCAACTTTTATTTCTTCTTCTTTGTCTTTCCTTTTTTCTCTGTCTTCACTTTTACTTATTTCTTGGAAAGGTGAAAAGAAATCTTTTTTGAGTGTTATAAGATAAGGTTTGGTTCCTTTTGAGAAGGCTAAATTCATTTGAAATCTATCTTCAATTGGGTTGAATATTCTATAAGATAGAAAATAAAGGTATTTTCCGTCTGGATCAAAGACAGGGTCTACATCAAACAGAATTGGTTCTGTAACTTGGTGTATCTCTCCTTTTACTTTATCAAATATCATAATAGCCGCTTGCTTGTTGTTTATAAATTTTGAATAAGCAATCCATCTACCATCTGGAGAAAAAGAATATCCATTAATGGGACCAATGGTACTTTTATCCACATCAATCTTCTTATGGTTTCTCAAATCGATCAAGATAAGTTCGTTTCTTTGATTAGTTAACAAAATCTCTTCATCTTTAGGAGAGGCAACGATATTCATAACCCTTCCTAAATCATATTCCTTGACTTTATCGATTAAATTGCCACTTTTTAAATCGTACACCTCGATATGTTCATAATTATTTTCATCACTGATTGTTACAACCTTTTCTTCATCTTTTAGATTTAAGTATGTGGTAAGTCTATATCTGACACCGCTTTCTTCCCCAAGTTGTTTAACGGGACCGTACCAATTGTTGTAATAAAAGCTTTTGCCTCTGTGAGTGCTTATTAAATTTTCAGCATCTTTAGATATAGAGAAACCTTCAAAATACTGTGTTGGTTCAGCGAATTTTCTGTTTCTTTGTGGTAAGGTACTGTAGTATTTTATATCTACCTTTTCTGATACGTTATTTGATAAATTCAAAATGTAAATATCAGAACCGGCATGGTATACAATATTTTTTTCATCAGATTTTGGGTTTCTGACATAAAAGTCGTTATGATACGTATGTTTTTTTAGATTTTTGCCTTCAACTGTGCAAGAGTATATGTTAGCGACATCCTCATGGTCTGAGACGAAGTAAATTCGGTCTTGGATCCATATTGGATTGGCAAAGTTGGATTTTAAATCGAGCAATTTTCTGAAGTTGTAGTTCCCTTCTACGTCTATCAGTAATTCTCCAGCCGTTCCACCTCTGTACTTTTTCCATCTAGCAGGATCTCCGGTTTTTCTGCCCAAAACAACACCTTTTTCTTTACCAAATGAGATTTCAGTGGCTATGCCAAAATCTAATTGTTTTAATTTCCTCTTATCTTCAACGTCGACTTCCCATAAGGATGTAATCCTTTTAAACGGTTGGGTATAATTTGATGAAAAGATTATCTTTCCATTATGCCAACATAGTACTTTGCTATTTGCGCCTAGATATGTTAATCTAATTGGTACACCACCCGTAGATGGAATTATATAGACGTCTGGTACACCTTCATCTCTTCCTGTAAAGGCTATCCATTTTCCATCTTCAGAAAAAGTCAAATCGGAGATTTCTCCAACATTTGTGGTTAACCTCCTGGCTATCCCCCCTGAAGAAGAAACTACCCAGATGTCATCTTCAGCAACAAAGGCTATTTGATCGTTGTAAATAGTTGGAAATCTGTAGTAACCGTTGAACTCTTCACTCATAAATTCTTCCCCCTTTTGTTATTATAAATTTTCATAGAGATAGTTGATTATGGAATTTTCAAACTCTTTCACATTTTGAACATCTAAAGGAAAGTTGTTTTCTATTAAGCTAAAAAGATAATATTTTCCACTTTTAGATTTGAAAATCCCGCTGATTGCTGAATCGTAATACAAAGTTCCGGTTTTTGCATAAATTTCAAAGTTGAAACGTTTTTCAAGAGTACTGTCTTCGTAGGGCGACGCTAAGTAATCGAAAAATTTAGATTGATACTTTGAATATAGATAAAATAATGAATCTGATAACATATTTGGGGAAATTAAGTTGTACATAGATAATCCACAGCCATCTTTAATTATATAGTCGGTTGGGTCGTATCCTAAGGTTTCTTTGATAACTTTCTTAAAGTGATTTTCGGAATCTTCTATTTCTCCATTACCGTAAATAGCGCCAAGATCTCTAAAAATTTGTTCGGCTATCTGGTTATCGCTTGTTTCCAACATTTGTTGTATTATATCTGTTAAGGGTGGAGAATAATTAGAATATAGCAGAGTGACGTTAGCAGGCACTTCTTCATACCTTATTTCTCCCCAAAATTCAACACCTATTTCTTGTAAATACAATGTTGTAAGAAAGTTTATATAATCCCTTATTTCGTAGTTTGTTTTATATTTAAAAGATTCGTAGCTTGTTTGCCAAATATTAATTGCAGCTATTTGTGGTTGGGGGTCATCCCACATCCAGCCTCTCCCGAAACCTTCTTCTGTCATAAAAGTATAATCAAAAATTATATCACCGTATATCTTTTTTATTCCCCTATCCACCGTTGCCCTTTTTAGTATTTCTTTGTATTGTAAAGAAGTTAAGACAGGATCTCCAAAACCTTTTATATATAGATTTCCTCTGAAATTATTTGATATTTCCCCTGTATAGTATATTTTGGTTTGAAATTTGTAGTCATCTCCTAAACTTTCTAAGGCGACAAGTGCGGTAAGTAATTTTGTGTTTGAGGCTGGGATGAATAACTTTTCAGAATTGTAAGCAATAAGAACTTCATTGGTAGCAAGATCTCTCAACTCAAATCCAACAAACCCGTGAAAAGTTTCCAATTTTGAAATTAATTCATTTTGGATTTGAGGAGGTATAGGGGGTGTTTCTGAAGGCGCTATAGTAGGAGCAGGTTTGGATTCAGGTTCAGCTATTTTGGATGGTTCTATTATTTGTATTTTCTTGGAATCTTCGTCATCTCTAGCAATTGGAACTCTACTAGAAATTGGAGCAGCAATGGAAATGGTACTAAAGTTAAAAAAAACTATAATAAAGATTGTGAGACTCAAGACGTTAAAAAATTTACTGGATCTTAAGTTATTTTTGAATTTAATACTGTTCACTCCTTTTCAGAATTTGTTTTGTAAGCTAAGGCTGTCTCTATTAGCTTTCTGTAATTATTAATAACTTCCTTGAAGTCATGATCTTTAAGCATCATACCCATACCTTTGGTAACAGAGGTAAGAAATTCTAAGATGTATTTAGCTTCGATATCATTTCTTATTTGCCCTGCATTTTGAAATTCAGCGATCTTATCAGTGATTACCTTTCCAAATCGTTGATAGTAGTAATCATTTATAATTGAAGTAATCTCAGGATGTTCAAAAAGATCATCTATAGGGTACTCTTTCATCAGAGATTGAACATCGAAGTTTAAGTTTGATAGATAGTCAAGAACTTCTTGGAAAGTGTTAAAATCATCAACGTATTTCTTAAAAGGAATAAAGAAATCATCTAATAAGTTCTTAATAAGAAAAATTATAAATTCATCCTTTTTACCGAATTTTTTATAAACAGTCGATTTGCTGAGTCTGGCATCGTAGATAACCTTTTCATAATTGAAGTTAGTGATACCGTGATTGAGCAGCTCACCTTTTGCTAAATCGATTAACTTTCCAATCTTATATTGTGTATTTTTTTTAGAAGGTTTTTGCCTTTTAGTCATTAATCTTCTCCAACTTATAAAATTTGTAAGAAAAAAGTGTAATCTCTTTTCATATCGATATAGCTTCTTTTAATATTTCATCTTTTAACTCTTTTCTTATAGCTCTATCTGAAACAACATCAACTTTAACATTCAGTTCCCATACTTTCCATTTGTATTTCACCTTCTTCATTTTTTGCCTTTTCAGTATCAACTTTATGAATCATTTTATATTATATCATTCTTTGAGAACAAGAAAAAATTTTAGCTATTTAGATTGGTTAATATATACAAAATAATATAAATATACAATGTATATAAAATGGTTTCCTGAATAAAAAGAAAAAAATTAAATTTTCATCTAAAATTTTTCGTGAAAATTTTTACCTAACCCTTCCAAAGGAAAAGGGTCTTCGTAAAACGCTTAATTTTGAGAATTAAATTCAAGATATTAATTTTTATATTTATTAAAAAATTCAAAAGCTCTCAGAGCTTTTTACAAAGAGGTAGTTTGTAATTAGTATAAATAAAGGATTACATAGGTTAAAATTCGTATTAATTGATTGTTTAACTCACTCTGTCGGAAAACTTAGGTTTTCCGACAGGAATTTCTTTTATAATTTTTACTAAATTACTTACTTTTTTATTTGTCACTGGAAAAATTTAGATCATTAGTTTATTGTTGATCTGTTTTGTTATATTTTAATTTTCAAAGACCATATATACATTATATATTTCATTCTACGTTATAGATAAATTGTATATTAAACCTAATTATATCTAATAGAAATGACTCTTTTAATAGTAAATACATTATACTTTTGTAAATTTTATTATACAATGTAAAGTTCAATATATAATAAACAACAAAATATTTTTTTCTTTATTAAATTTTATTAAAAAGTTCCCCGTTAAGTTGGGGAACTTTTTGAGAGGTAACTTTAAAGTTGTAATCTTATATTTGATCTAGTACTGAATTATGGCTATCAGATCTAACGTATATCCCGGTAGTTGAGATGGTCGTATGTCCAAGTATGTATCGAACTTCCTCTAAATTTTTTCCCGAGTTTAAAAGCCTTTTTGCGCATGTGTGCCTTAATGCATGGGGGGTTGCGTTGATATAATTTATATTGTTATACCCACTTACTCTGATTTGATCGATCTTTTTGTTGGCTTTTATAACGTAATCTTGAAATCTTCTCTCCATAGTTCTAGAAGTTATTGGAACATCGTTGTCATTTGAAAATATGTATTTTTTACCGTTTGCAAAGGTTACTAATTGTTCTGCGTATTGTTTTGAAATCTTTAGATATCTTACTCTGTTTCCTTTCCCATTTATAACAAGCTCGGCATGATCATCGTAAAAAATAATATGTTCTTTTTCTAACGATAAGGCTTCTGAAATTCTTAAACCCGTTTTTAATAATAATGAATAAAAAGTTTTGTCAAATTTATCTTCAATAACGGAGAAAAAAACTTTGATTTGACTTTCTGTCAAGCCTTTAGGAACGTCACTCGGGATCTTTGCGTTTGCATCCTTCCAATATTTTTTACCAGATATTTCGCCATTTTCGTATAGGTAGTTCAAAAAGGATTTTAAAACAACTATCCTAAGTTTTATGGTTCTTTGAGATAGATTTGAGATCTCTTCAAGATATTTAAGAAAGCATCCTCGGGTAAGACCATAGATTTGAACAAATTTTTTATAATTATTCAATATTTTTTTGTATTCATATATGGTTGAGTCTGCCCTTCGCTTGACGAATTTCAGATATGATAAAAATTCTGAGATATATCCTTCGATTTTGTCTTTATCTTTTATAGAGTCTGATGTATTATCTATATCCATCATAGTTTTTTCCCCCAACAAGGTGTGAAACGCTAAACAACATGTTCTATGATACTATCAACGGTATTTTTAATTAAATTGAGCTTTGCTTTTGATTTTTCTTTTTCTTTATCGTTTGAATATATGTATATTTTTAGTTTTGGTTCTGTTCCGGAAGGCCTAATTGCATACCATGAACCATCGCTAAACCAGAATCTTAAAACATCAGATGAAGGTATATCGGTTATATCGCTAATTTCACCTGTTGTTAAATTGTATATTTTTCTTTTTAAATAATCCGCGTATTGTTCAAGTTTGAGATCCCCCATTTCTTTGGGGAAGTTGTTTCTAAACTTTTCCATTATTCGCTTGATCCTTTCTTGGCCTTCAACTCCTTCAAGCACAAGAGAATAATTGTTTTCCAACTCGTAACCAAATTCCTGATAAATATCTTCTAGTACGTCAAGTAAATTCTTATTTTTTTTAGAGTAGTATCCAACCATCTCTGATATAAGCATAGAAGCAATAGTTCCATCCTTATCTCTCACAAAGGTGCCGTATATATAACCAATACTTTCTTCGAAACCAAAGAGAAACTTACTCTTACCTTCTTTTTCTAATTCGTTTTCTTTCCCACAAATATTTTTAAATCCAGTAAGCGTTTCAAGAACGGATACACCATATTTTTTTGCAATTCTTTTTGTGAGATCTCCTGTAACTATTGATTTTATGATAACAGAGTTATCTTCTAAACTTCCTTTTTCACTTTTACTTTCCAGTATATAATTAACCAAAAGAGCTCCAACTTGGTTACCGTTTAACATTTTGTAATTGTTGTCATCTAAAATTTCTAAAGCGGTTCTATCGCCATCGGGATCATTTGCTAAAAGTAATTGGGCATTTTTTTCATAACCTAATTTTTTTGCCTCTTCAAAAGCTACTTCGTATTCTGGATTTGGGTTGGCAACGCTTTTGAAATCTGGATCGGGTAGTTCTTGTTCTTTAACTATGAATACATTTTTAAAACCTCTATCCTTAAGTACCCTTTTGACAAAATTATTTGATGTTCCATTCAAAGGTGTGTAAACTATTTTTATATTTTTATCTACCTCTTCATCCCTTAACGTCAAATCTTCGACTCTTTGAATGTATTCCTCATCGACTTCTTTTGAAATGTATTGAAGTAAATTCTTGTTTATTGCCTCTTCTTCGCTTATTTTTTTTATTTTACTAAAATCGTATCCTATCTTTTCAATCTTTTCTACTATTCCATTGGCAACATCATCTAATATTTGAGACCCTTGGTCCCAATAAACTTTGTAACCGTTGTAATCTTTCGGATTGTGACTAGCGGTAACGACTATTCCAGCAGTAGTTTTCAAATATCTGACAGCAAAGGATAAAACGGGCGTGGGCCTGATATCGTTAAATAAATAAGCTTTTATACCATTTGCCGCAAGGATTAATGCAGATTCTTTTGCAAATTCCTTTGAAAAGCGGCGTACATCGTAGGCTATTACAACGCCCATCTTCATTCTTTCTTCACCGAAGTCTGTTATATAATCAGCAAGGGCTTGAGATGCTCTGCCCACGGTGTATATATTCATCATATTTGAACCTATACCCAATTTCCCTCTCAATCCAGCTGTACCAAATTCGAGATCTTTGTAGAATCTTTCTTCTATCTCTTCTGGATTGTTTTCAATACTTTTTAATTCTTCTTTTGCTTTTTCATCTATATATGGACTATTTAACCATTCATAGTAGATTTTTTTGTAATCTCTCAAAGTTTGTTGCCTCCTTAGTTGTATGCTTTTTACTGTTTTTGGAAACACTAAAACATGCTTTAAACAAAATTTCTGGGACTCAAATATTTCAAAAATACCTACATCAATGTAAGTTATATCTAACCCTTCTTTAGCGCCCCTTTGCCCCGCTGCCCGCCCATAAGGATAAAGGAGTATGGCTTAGCCCTGTAGCTTGCCCACAATGAATTATTATTTTTATAAATCTTTAAAAGCATCGTAGATATTGTTGCATGCATCTTTTAAAATAGATATAGGGCATCCAATATTCATTCTAAAAAAGCCTTTACCTTCTTCTCCAAAGATGCTACCTTCTTCTAAACCAACTTTTGCTTTGTTTACGAGTATATCTTTGACTTTTTGTTCATCTCCATATGCCCTAAAGTCTAACCACATTAAATATGTCCCCTCTGGTTTTTGTAATTTTACTTTAGGTAGTTTTTCATTGAAGAAATCGTACACGTAATCAATATTACTCATTAAGTAACTTAGTAAATCATTAAGCCAATCTTTACCTCTTTCGTAAGCAACTTTAGCTGCAACCATTCCAAAGATATTTAAATTATCGCTTGTAAGGCTCTCGATTACATTTTTGTATTCTATTCGTAATTGTTCATTTGGAATAACAACAAACGAGGCTTTTAAGCCAGCCAAATTGAATGTCTTACTTGGGGCATAAAAAGTTAAAGAAGACCCTTTTATATCTTGTGAGATTGAAAATATTGGAATATGTTTGTTGGGAGAAAATACCAGATCTGAATGTATTTCGTCCGATAACAAGATAACGTTATGTTTAACACATAATTGAACTAGCTTTTCTAAATCTTCCCTTTTCCAAACCCTTCCAACCGGGTTGTGTGGATTACATAAGATCAATAATTTCGTTCTTTTGAGTGATAATTTCTTTTCTAAATCATCAAAGTCCATGCTATAATTTCCGTTTTCAAATTTTAGAGAATTTTTTATTATCATTCGGCCATTGGATTTGATGATATTATAAAAAGGATAATAAACAGGTGTTTGAATTACAACGTTGTCTCCTGGTTTGGAGTAGGCAAGTATCGCTACTTTTAAAGCGTCAACCACACCGTCAGTAGTCACTATCCACTCTTTTTTTACCTCACTACCATGCCTGGTTTCGATCCAATTTATAAAAGAGTCAAAATAATAATCGTCTAACATTGGATATCCAAATATCCCATGTTCTGCTCGTTTTTTTAAAGCTTCAATTACGTCAGGTGGAGATTTAAAATCCATATCCGCTACCCACATTGGAATAACATCGTCTCTACCATAAAGTTTTTTTACACCGTTCCATTTTACTGATTCTGTTGGTTTTCTGTCCACAATTTCGTCAAAATTGTATTTCAAGATTATAAATCTCCCTTTTTATTGTTAGCTGCTCTAAAAACATTTCTCATTAGAATAGCTGTTGTGACACTTCCAACTCCACCGGGTACAGGTGTTAATTGGCAAATTTCTGAGACATCTTTATCTACATCACCTACTATCTTTCCATCCACTACATTAATACCCACATCAATAACAATCATTCCTTCTTTTACAAAACTTCTATCAACGAAATTAGCCTTTCCTATTGCAGCAACCAAGATGTCCGCTTCTTTGGATATCTCTTTTAAATTCTTAGTTTTTGTATGTGTGACCGTGACAGTGGCATCTCTTCCGTGTCTTTGGAGCATCATTGCAGCGGGTTTTCCTACCGTTGTACTTCTCCCAAGGATAACGATATTCTTTCCTTTAACGTCAGTTGTATCTTCTATTATTTTCACTACCGCTTCAGCCGTACAAGGCACAAATAATTCTTTTTCGTAGAACATAGAACCAATGTTGTGCAAACTTACCCCTTCAACATCTTTTTCGGGATTGATATGTTTTGCTATATCTAGTTCAGTGTATCCTTTTTTTAAAGGTCTTGCAACAAAGATAGCATCTGTATCATCGTCTTCGTTATATTTCCTTAGATCATTAATCAAATCACTACTTTCAACGATTTCTAAGTTGATTCCATATTTTTTTGCATTTCTTTTTTGAGAATTAAGATAAGATTTGGTAGATTCGTCAGGTTCAACAACTAAACTTACTAGTTTGGGTTCATAAAGAACTTTTTCTTTAAGTGATGATACTTCTACCTTTATCTCATCAATAATTTTTTTTACTTCAATTAACATGATGTGATACCCCCTAAAAGCAATGATATAGCTCTTTGTGTGAAATGAAGCTAAATAAGTATCTTTCTATTAGTTTTTTTATGACAATCCGGAAATGTTTCCTTCCTTGTCTATGTCCATATTGACGGCATTTGGGATCTTTGAAAGTCCAGGCATTCTCAATATATCCCCGGCCAATGCCACAATGAAACCAGCACCCGCAGAAAGTTCAAAATCGCGTATTGTGAATGTATAATCTTTTGGAAATCCAAGTTTTTTAGGATCGTCGGATATGGAAGACTGGGTTTTTGCTACAATTACAGGGAGATTTTCGTATCCGTATTTTTTCAAAAATTTCATTGTTGATAAGGCCTGTGAAGAATATTCAACCTTAGCGGCGCGATAAATATTTTTTGCTAACTTATCTATTTTAACTTCTAAAGGATCTTCAAAATTGTATATACTTTTCAATTCGGATTGCTGTTCACTAGCTTTTACAACTTTTTCAGCTAAGTCTATAGCACCTTCTGAACCTTTCTCAAACCCTTCGTTGACACTTACCTCTACGCCTAATTTATCACAATAATTTTTTACCATATTGATTTCGTCATCTGTATCTGAGTAAAATTTATTTAAAGAGACAACCACAGGAATATTATATTTTTTAAGGTTTTCAACATGAACCTGCAAGTTGGGCAACCCTTTTTCTAAACTTTCAAGGTTGGGTGTATTCAACTCTTTTTTGTCTTGTCCCCCATGGTATTTTAAAGCCCTTATTGTAGCTACCAAAACCGTTGCTGATGGTTTTAACCCAAAAGTCGGAGAAACAAAATCATAGAATTTTTCTCCTCCTAAATCAGAACCAAAACCAGTTTCGGTTACAACGAAATCAGAAAGTTTCAAAGCAAGTTTAGTTGCTAAAATAGAATTGGTACCATGAGCTATATTTGCAAATGGTCCACCATGAACGAAGGCAGGTGTATTTTCTATTGTTTGAACTAAGTTAGGATTAATTGCATCTTTTAACAATACAGAAAGAGCACCTGTAATTTCTAAATCTTTTACAGTCACTGGCTCTCTCTTTTTATTTCTTGCAACTACTATATTAGATAATTTTTTCTTTAAATCTTCAAGATTTTCTGTCAAACATAATATTGCCATTATTTCTGAAGCGGCGGTGATTATAAAACCGTCTTGTCTGGGATAACCGTTTTTCTTTCCACCTAAGGCAACTATGATTTCTCTCAACGCCCTATCGTTCATATCCATTGTTCGAGGCCAAGAGACTTCAGTTGAATCTATGTCACATTTATTGTACTTTATATAATCATCTAAAACAGCAGACACCAGGTTATGCGCTGAGGAAATAGCATGAATGTCTCCTGTGAAATGTAAATTTATGTCTTCCATAGGGAGGACTTGAGAGTACCCTCCTCCTGCTGCTCCTCCTTTTATACCCATTACTGGACCCAAAGAAGGCTCTCTTAGGGTTACTATTGATCTTTTGTGGATTTTGTTTAAAGCCATGGATAGTGCGATGCTTGTTGTAGTTTTTCCTTCACCAGCCGGAGTTGGAGTAATTGCGGTGACCATTACTAAATTACCATCATTTTTGAAGTTAAGCTCCTTCAAATATTTGTGAGAAACTTTGGCAACGTTTTTTCCGTAAAGATTGTAGTACTCCTCAGGAATATCCAGCTCGTTGGCGATTAAATCAATTTTTTTGAGTTTTGCAGATCTTGCAATTTCAATATCAGAAAGCATTGAAAAACTCCTCCTTTTTAATTATTTTGAAATTAAAACTATTGAGCTTCTTGAATGTACTGTGTAGTGTTTATCTTGAATTATAGAAGGTTCTAAGAGAAAATCTTTGGGTGATTCTTGGGATGTATCTACTACCCTATACCATTTTTTCCCATTCGGTAATTTTGGAATTTCAAATTGCAAATCTTTTATAAAAGAATTTAAAACCACATATATATCATTGTCTCTTTCTTTACATCCTTGAATATAGTCTTCGCCGCTTATCATGAAAGCAAGACTGTGAGAATAATATCCGAAATCGGGTTTAAAAGGCTTAACTCCATGCCAAGTTATGTCTGCTATTCCATCACCACTTAGATCTCTTCCTGTGAAAAATCGGTCTCTTCTTAAAGCACAATGACTTTTTCTAAAGTTGATCATATTTTTTGTGAAATTAAAAATATCATTGAATTTTAATTTTCTGCTCCAATCAACCCATGAAATGTGATTATCTTGACAGTAAGCATTGTTGTTACCAAATTGAGTTCTACAGAATTCATCACCCATTAAAATCATTGGTAACCCTTGTGATACCATTAATATTGTGATGAAATTTTTAATTTGTTGTTTTCTGAGTCTTATTATATTTTCGTCGTTAGTATCTCCTTCAACCCCGTAATTGAAACTATAATTAGCGTTGGTTCCGTCACGATTATTTTCCCCATTAGCTTCATTATGTTTATTGTTATAGGAAACTAAATCCCACATGGTAAATCCATCGTGAGAAGTAATAAAATTGACGCTATGGTAAGGCTTTCTACCTCTTTTTTCAAAAAGATCTGGACTTCCAGCTATTCTTGTTGCTAAATCTGAAACTACACCATTATCGCCTCTCACAAATCTTCTTACCGTGTCTCTGAACTTTCCATTCCATTCTGCCCATCCCGTAGGAAAATCACCAACGTAGTATCCTCCAGCGGCATCCCAACCTTCCGCTATGAGTTTAGTTCCTGCCAAGATAGGATCATCAGCAATGTCTTTTAACAGAGACAGATCGCCAATCCAATTTCCTTTTGAATCTCTCCCTAAAATGGAAGCGAGATCGAACCGGAAACCATCTACATGCATTTCGGAAACCCAATACCTCAAGCTATCCAAAATCATTTGTTTCACCACGTAATGGCTTGAATTAATAGTGTTTCCAGTTCCTGAAAAATTTTCATAATATCTTGGGTTATCTTTGTTCAAAAGATAATAAACGGAGTTTTCTAAACCTCTAAAATTGAGAGTTGGTCCCAATTCATTTCCTTCTGCTGTGTGATTAAAGACAACGTCCAATATCACTTCTATTCCATTTTTGTGTAATTCAAAAACTAAATCCTGAAACTGGATTATTTCCTCCCCAATTTTTACACCATATCTGTAATTACTCGTCACAGCAAAAAAGTTAACCGGATTGTAACCCCATATATTTTTTAATTTTTCACAAGTTATAGGATTAACGTTGGGGGTATCGTTCAAAGGAAAAGCAAAAATAGGCATTAGTTCAATGGCGTTTACTCCTAAATCTTTTAAATAATTTATTTTTTCCGCGATTCCCTTATAAGTTCCTCGATGTTCTACATGAGAATTTGGATTTATCGTGTAAAGCCTGACATGCAGTTCATAAATAATTATGTCGTTTAGTTTATAACGTGGATGCTCATCGTTCTTCCAATTGTATTCACGACTATCCCAAATGATGGATTTGACTTGAGATCTTGCAGAATCCAAAGTGGAAAAACTAAGGTCTTTTTTCGGATCATTTTTATTATAACCAAAAATAGACTCTTCTGTAAAATCTAACGTTCCCCCAATAACTTTGGCATAAGGGTCCAAAAGCAATTTGTTTTTGTTGAATCTAAATCCTTTCTCTGGTTTGTAGGGGCCATTCATACGCCAACCGAAAGACATTCCGGCTCTTACTTGTTCAACAAAAACATGCCAAATATTACCGGTTCTATTTTCTTTTTTATCGAGAACGTATTTAAACATTGGTTCTTCATCATAGTAATTTTCATATATCTCCAAAATAACTGATGTCGCGTTTCTTGAAAAAACACCAAAATTAACTCCACCTTTTTCGATAGACGTACCTAAAACTGGGAATCCTTTACTTATGTTAAACTTTGTTTTTTCACTTATTTTTGTTCCTTCCATAATGTCACCTTCTAGGGGTATTAGTTCACAATATTCTGCTAGTTGATGTAAATTATACTTACATCTTCCACTTTATTCATCGAAACTGGTGCATCGTACAAGATTTGTAAATTGTGTGGGTTCATAACTTTGGTGTTTTCACCACTAAAAATTACTTCACCGTTTTTTACCATTATTATTCTATCACAGAATCTTAAAGCCAGATTAGGATCGTGAAGAGCTGTAATGACACTCTTCCCGTTTTCACTCAATTTTTTTAATTCTTTCATCAATAGATGTTGATTCTTAAAATCCAAATGGGACGTTGGTTCATCCATAATTAAGTAATCCGTATTTTGCATTAAGGCTCTTGCAATTAGCACCAATTGTTTTTCTCCGCCACTTAATTGATTGTAATTTTTTTCAGCAAGGTGTTGAATATTGAAAAATTCTAACTTTGTATATGCCGTCCTATAGTCTTTTTTTGTGGGCATCCTTCCAAAAGAAAGATAGGGAGTTATCCCCATAGCTACTATATCTATCACAAGGTATGAAAATATAGCAGAGTGTTCTTGAGGAACTACACTTATGAATTTTGCTATTTCTTTATAACTTAGATTTTTAATATTATGATTTTCTATATAGATTTCACCAGTTTTTGGTTTCAATGTGCCGTTTAAACATTTTAGTATAGTTGTTTTACCTGAACCATTAGGTCCTAACAAGGCAATCAGTTCTCCTTTGTTCAAAGTAAAACTTATATTTTTAATGGTATCTCTAACTGTATCGTATGAAAAGGATATATTCTTAATGGATATCATTGATTCCACCCACTTTCTCTTCTTCTTAATAAAAGATAGACAAAAAAAGGTGCGCCTATAAAAGCGGTAACGATACTTATAGGAATCTCTGCAGGTGTGATTGTTCTCGCGATGTTGTCCATAATAAGCAGAAGTACAGAGCCTAAAATGCACGTTGCAGGAAGCATGTACCTATGATTTGCACCTATTATGTACCTCGCAATATGTGGAGTAATCAAACCAATCCAGCTTACCTGACCTGCAACAGCTACGGTAGGGGCAACCATAACGGTACTTACAATGATCAATAAAATTCTCATTCTTCGAACATTTATTCCCATGGATAATGCTTCTTCTTCTCCCATAGACATGACGTTCAAATACCATCTTAAAATAAGTAGAATTATTATCCCTGGAAGCATTGTAAATAATGAAATATATACTTCTCTCCAACCTGCCCTGTTAAAACTTCCCATTAACCAAAATACGATATTTGGTAATTTTTCGTAAGGATCTGCTAAGTATTGTACTAAAGAGACACATGCGTTGAAGAAAGAGGTTACCGCCATTCCTGCCAAAACAAGAACGGTAACCCCCTTCACTTTACTCCAAACGGAAATAAAAAACGTAAAAAGAACGGCAACTAACCCTAACAGAAAAGATAATAAGTAAGTATCAAATAACGATTCTTCGTTGATCAAAATAGCCAAAGCTACTCCAAATGCTGATCCGGCTGACACACCAAGGATAGAAGGAGAAGCCAATGGATTTCTAAAAACGCTTTGATATGTTGCACCAGTTATAGATAGAACAGAACCCACAAACATTACCAATATAATTCTCGGCAAACGAATGTGAAAGAAAACTAACCAATCGTTACTACTTTGTATATCGTTATGTAAGAGTAAGTTTTTTATCGTGTTAATAATTTCAACGAACGAGATTTTGTATCTTCCAACAAAAAGTGAAATAATAAATAACAATAACAGAATTAATAAAAGATAGAGAAGTGTTCTTTTTTGATGTTGACCTGGAGTCTGATTCTTATTGTGAATGTGCATATTAATATCTCCATATAAATAAGTTTAATGATTTAATTTCCAATTTTAGATAACAATTCCCTGTATGAAACTCCGTACAAAGTGTAATAAAATTCGTCAGCTACTTTATCAAAATCAACATCCGAAAAAAGTTCAGGATGTATTTTTGTTGCTAACCAAAGCATACCCAAATAAGATGATGGATTTGGATAATCCCATGGCTCTAGCACTGATGGGAAACGGTAAATTTGCTTGTTTTTAAAAGCCTTAACGTTTTGATATTTTTCTTCTTTATAAAGTTCCTCAATATCATCTTGAAATTTTTGGGATGTAACTATAACATCAGGATTCCAAGCTATTAACTGCTCTGGAGATATTTTTATAAATCCAGCATCACTTTTTGCTGCTGGATTTATTCCACCAGCCCACTCTATCATATCCGTTTGCATCATATCTTTTCCCACTGTATCCAATAGTTGAGAATTAGCGAAATAGACAACTTTTTTCTGAGCCTGCGGCAAGTTTTTAGTCTTTTCCAACAATTTTAAAATATTATCAAACTGTTTATCTACAATTTTTGCTCTATCTTCTAATCCCAATACTTCTCCTAATAATCGGTTGGTTTCCCGTATTTCTTCTAAACTTTCAGGATTGATAATAATTGTAGAAATCCCTAACGTTTCTAATTTGGAAGCTGTGAATTCGGCTTGGTTATGTGGAAATAGTATTACTAAATCAGGATTTAAAGATGCCACTGTTTCAATATTTATCCCTTCTCTTTTTGAACCCACTTCTACTAACAGTTCTACTTCCGGATAAATTGAAGTAAATAATTTTTCTCTTGTTGATGTATTATCCACGCCAACAAGCATTCTTTGAGCATTTAATGCAAATACGAATTGAGTAGCAGGTTTGTAAGTTGTCACGATACGTTCTATTTTAGAAGGTATTGTTACCTCCCTTCCTGCCATATCAGTAACCGTTATTGTATTGGCAAATAATGCATATGCGAAAGTTAAAAGAAACAAAAGTAAAAAAAAGGATGAAAATCTCTTCACTCACTATCATCTCCCTTTTGTTTTTTTAGATATATATTGTAATCTTCAAAGGTATCAATATCTATGGTAATACCTTCATCATGGACTTCGTGCAGTGTTACTCTTTCAGGATATTTACTTAAAAGTGTTCTTAACCCTCCAGGTCCTGATAACTGATAAATATCTGGTATTTGACTTTTATGTACAATCAATGGATGGCCTCTTTTCCCATGATAAGTAGGTGCCAAAACAATTGTTTTGTTTTTTATAGCAAAGCTAGCAAGTGTGTTGAATGTTTCTATTTTGATTAAAGGCATGTCTCCAAGTGTGAAAAGTATGTATTCAGAATTATTGGATAATGAGTTCAAACCACTCCACACACTTGTTAACATACCTTTTTTGTAATTTTTATTCTTTACTATTTTCAAACGGTGGTCTTCATACTTCGAAAAAAGTGGAATTATATTCTCAAAGTTACCTCCTAATACAATGATTATTTCATCGTCTATATATTGGCATTTCATAAGTTTGATGATAATGCTTTCTAAAACAGTTGTATTTTCCCAAGGTAAAATCTGTTTAGGAGTTCCCATTCTTAAGGATTCACCAGCTGCTAATACCACCGCTGATATCATTGTAAAACCCACTTCCTACCTAAATGATTTAGAGCCAAATAAAGTAAACAATAAATAAAGCACACAAAACGTATACTAACCAATGTACTTCTTTACCTTTGCCAGTGAATAATTTAATTAAAGGATAGGTTATAAAGCCTAAAGCTATTCCGTTAGAAATGGAATAAGTTAAAGGCATTACTATCATTGCAACGAAAGCGGGAAAAACTTCTGTAAAATCTTCCCATTTTATGCTTCTTATATTTGATAACATCATTACCCCAACGATTATCAATGCTGGTGCTGTTGCTGCACCGGGTACTATAGCTATTATAGGTTGAAAAAATAAGGAAAGGAAGAATAAAATAGCAACAACGATACCTGTTAACCCTGTTCTTCCACCTTCAGAAACACCTGACGCAGATTCAACGTATGTTGTAACAGTACTGGTTCCGAAGAGTGCACCACCAGTAGTAGCAATAGCGTCAGCTAAGAGAGCTCTATCTGCTTTTGGTAAGGAACCGTCTTCTTTCAAATAACCTGCTTGCTGACTAACCCCTACTAGCGTACCTGCTGTATCAAATAGATCTACAAATAAGAACGAAATCAAAACACCTATCATGCCGATATTAAATGCAGATTTGATATCGAGTTGGAACAAAACTTGAGACCAATCAGCCATTCTTGGCAATGCTACAACACCTTCGGGTATTGGTGTAACTCCGTTGAAAAACCCTAAGATTGTAGCAATTATGATTCCTAACAATAGGGCTCCTTTTACCCTTAATGCGTGTAAAATCCCGGTTATGATTAGGCCTAATAACGCTATTAAAGCCGTCCCAGAAAATAAATCCCCCATTTTTACCAATGTTGCAGGATCTGCTACTACTATGTCGGCGTTTTGCAAACCTATAAAAGCAATAAACAAACCAATTCCAGAACTTATCCCCGTTTTCAGACTCATTGGAATCGAATTAACGATCATTTGTCTTACGGGGGTAACACTAAGTACAATAAAGATGATACCCTCCAAAAAAACTATCCCTAGAGCGGTTTGCCAAGGGACCCCCATACCTATTACGACTGAATAGGCAAAGAAAGCGTTTAAACCCATTCCTGAAGCCAATGCAAATGGATAATTGGTCAGTAAGGCCATCATTACAGTACCTAAAATTGCTCCAGCTATAGTAGCTATAAAGACGCCGTTGAAAGGCATTCCAGCATCACTAAGTATAGAAGGGTTTACGAAGATGATATAAGCCATCGTCATAAACGTTGTGATACCAGCTAAGACCTCAGTTCTAACGTTTGTTCCGTTCTCTTTTAACTTGAAAGTCCTTTCTAAAAAACCTTCTTGCTGAGTGTTTGCCATAAGTTCAACCCCCTTTTAAAATATCAATTTACAACTAATGGAACAAAAGTATGATTTTCAACGTCATATAAACCATCACAAGTTATCTTTAATTTGGGAACCACTGGTAAACCCATAAACGCTAATGTCATGAAAGGGCTGTTTATTTTGACCCCTAAGTCATGGGCAATTTTTCTAAGTACTCGAAGCTTTTCGGAAACTTTTCCAATTGGGTCGGTAGAAACAAGTCCTCCGATGGGTAAGTTGATAAAATCAACAATATTTTTATTATTAACAATCACAATTCCACCCTGAATTTCAGCTATCTTGTCTATTGCCATCTTCATATCTCTTGAATTCGTACCTATTACAATAATGTTGTGAGAATCATGAGCTATGGAGCTCGCAATGGCACCAAACTCCAATCCAAAACCCCTTATCAAACCCAAACCAATCTTTCCAGTACTTTTGTGTCTTTCTACAACCGCAATTTTATTTATATTATACCTTATAAATCGTTCTTCTTCAAAACTATCTGGAAATGAGAAAAACTCCTCTTCAGTGATAATTTGATCCTGAATCATGTTAATAACACGGTAAGTTTTCCCCTTAGGAATATTGAAATCCTCTTCTTTAATGGGAGCAATATTTACAGAATGAAAAATGGACGGAGGTTTTTCAAAGTTATTAGAGTCAACTTGGAATAATGCTTTTCCGTTTTCTGCTACTTTTTTTCCGTCTTTGTAAACTTGTAAAACGTTCAAATCATCTAAATTGTCGATTATCAGAAAATCAGCCTTATAACCTGGAGCAATACCTCCCAAACGGTGTAATCCTAAAGAACGTGCAGCATTCAGAGTGGCAAGTTTTATCGCTCTAATTGGTTCCATTCCGAGTTTTATAGCCTTTTTAATCATAAAATTAATATGGCCTTCTGAGAGAAGGTCTTCAGGGTGTTTGTCATCTGTGGCGAATAAAAAGTTACAGTTGTTTTTATCGTTAATTGCAGGTAACAAGCTCTGAAGATCCCTCGTAACTGAACCTTCCCTAACCATTATGTACATACCTTTTGAAACCTTTTCTAATGCCTCATCGGGGGATGTGGTTTCGTGATCAGCCATGATTCCAGCTAAAAGATATGCATTTAAAAATTTGCCTTCTAGTTTTGGTGCATGACCATCAATAAAATAGTTCTTCATCAGTTCTATCTTATCCCAAATATAATCTTTACCAGTTAAAACTCCTTCATAATCCATAACCTCACCAAGGCCAAAAAAACTTCCTTCTGCAATTAATTCTTTTATTTTTTCTGCGTTCAGTACCGAACCTGATTTATCGAAAGGAGTAACAGGCACACACGAGGGTATCATTAAATTAAAATTCCATGGTAAATTGTTCCCAATTGTCAAGAAGTATTTTATACCAACTTCCCCAGATACATTTGCTATCTCATGTGGATCAGCAACAAGTGTCAACGTCCCCAAAGGGATGACCGTTTTAGCGAATTCTTCTATTGTAACCATGGCACTTTCCAAATGTAGGTGGGCGTCTATGAATCCCGGAGAAATGAATTTGCCTTCTAAGTCAATTTCTTCTTTACCCTCATAATTTCCAAAGCCTATGATTACACCATTGGAAGTAGCTAAATCTTCTTCTATAACTTGTTCGTTAAAAACGTCTATTATTTTTCCGTTTTTGAATACTAAATCTGCTTTTTCCTTTCCTAAAGCTATTGGTAAAAGATCTTTGTTTGACAATAGTATTACCCCCCCTCTATAAAGGCAAGGACAGAGCGTTGAAATTACATCTTGTTATACATAATCCACAACCAGCGCATTTATTTGTATCTATTCTCACACTGTGGAGATCTTTTACGAGGTGAATTGCATCATAAACACAACTTTTAACACACAAACCGCATTCTGTGCATTTTTCATCGTTTATATCTGGAACTATCAATTTATAATTTGGCTGAATAACGGTATTTTTTTGAGCGATTCCCCTAATTTCTTCTAGGGAGTTGAAACCATGAACGTCCAGATACTTTTCAATTTCGTTGGCAATTTTGCTATATATTTGAGGTCCATTTAAAATGGCAGCGGTACAGACTTGAACCGCTTGGGCTCCTGCCATTATCATCTTTATGGCTTCTTTACCTGTACTGACTCCACCTACTCCAACTACTGGAATATTAACCGATCTTACAGCCTCAAAAACTGCCCTCAATGCTAAGGGAAATATTGCTTGACCTGATAGCCATCCAAAACCATTCTCACTTCCCAACAAAGGTTTACCACTTTCTAAATCAATATCTAACGTCGGACCGAAAGAGTTTATTAAGACTAAACCATCTGCACCAGCCTTTTCAGCCTCTTTTGCAAACGTAGGAATATCTACTTGTGGACTAAGTTTTACCATAACGGGAAGGTCTGTACTTTCTTTTGCAGCTTTTATGCTGTTAATCATAGGTGTTGGATCATTACCAAGATAATGGGTAGAGAGTTCAAAGGCATCAGCGAATTGTTCTGCTTGTGGTATTACTTCCTTTATCTCTTCAGAGGTGTATCCAACCCCTATTATCACAGGTAAACCTGTTTCAACAACCTTGGGGTATTCTTTTTCAATCCATTGCTCTAAGGATAACTCAGACCAAAGTTCGGTATTGATAAAACCTCCTTTTACTTGTGCCATATTTGGCTTTGGAACTTTTGCAGCATTCACTGAGACCGTTTTAGTAACGATTGCTCCAGCTCCTCCTTCTTTGGCTTTGTGAGCACTCTCTCCATCTTTAATGGGAGGCCCAGCAGCGGGCATTACAGGGGTTTTCAACAACATTCCTAATAAGTCTACAGATATATCAGCCATAAATTCACTCCTTCATTGAAATTATTTGTTTTATCAAACTCAATACCTCTTTGTAAACTTCTTCGCGGTTTCCCAAGGTTACTCTAAATATTTGAACGTCTTTTCTATTCCTAATATCATCCAAAAATGCGTTAGATTCATCTTTTATTACACCTAAAACAGGTTTGTCACTATTCAAAACTTCTTTGACTTTCTTTTGAAACTGGTATGCAGTTAACTCGAATCTCCCTAATTCATCCATGATTACTACGTCAGCATGGTCGATGTTTGTAAGGAGTTGTACACCGAGTTTGTCAAATACTTGAATATTTATCTCCCAATTTTTAGAGTAATCATTTCTGAATGCAAATCTGTTGAATTCATTTTTTCTAGGTTGATTATCTTTGCTAAGAGAAGATGCATCTATTAAATAAAATGAGTTCCAGTTATTTTTTTTACCTTCTCTAGCAACTGAAAAACCAGATATATTCAATGATAGTTGCTTGATCACTTTACTTATAATCGTTGATTTACCGACCCCCACAAAACCTGTAAGAAAAATATTCTTTTTAATCATCATCTTTTTCTTTTAAAGCTTTAAGAATTTTTTCCGGAGTGATGGGTAACTCATAAAATCTGACACCTATGGCATCGTAAATAGCGTTAGCAATAGCAGGAGAGGCTGCCATGATTGTTGGTTCTCCTACACCTTTTGCTCCAAATGGTCCAATAGCATCTTCATTTTCAATTAAAACTGAGTGAAAATTCGGAACATCCATAGAAGTTGGAACCAGGTAACCTGTCATATTTGGATTTAACGTGATTCCATTTTTTATTACTTGTTCTTCCATAAGGGCCATTCCTATTCCTTGCACTGTACCACCTTCGATCTGCCCTTCTACATTTTTTGGATTTATAGCCTTCCCACAGTCAAGGGCTGTGTACACATCTTTGACATCAACTTTTCCTGTAATTGTGTCTACTTCCACATCTACGATCTGAGTCATAAAGGTGTAGGCAACGTATACTTTATCAGCTTGGCCGGATATTAGGTCTGGAGAGTATGTTGGAGGAAAGAACGTTGACTCACCTTTCAAAATTTCTCCTTTTTCTTCCACCTTTCTTTTCAAATCCCAGTAAGTAAGAGATTTTTCGGAGTTAGGATTGTAGATGATTTTTCCATCTTTCAAAGTTAATTCTGGATAATTACTGTTAAATTCTAAGCTCGCATAGTGGTAGATTTTTCCCTTTAAATTTTCACACGCCTGTTTTACTGCATTTCCTGTAAAGGTGGTTTGACGAGTTGCAGAGGTTGAGCCTGCATTCATAGTTTTATGGGTATCACCTTGAATAACTTTTATTTTTTCAACCTCAACAGATAGTACTTCTGCGGCAATTTGAGTGACAACCGTTAAAACTCCTTGTCCTACATCTGCGGCGGCGGTTACCACCAAAACCTTTTCATCATCGGTAAATTCAACCGTCGCATGGGAAAAATCTGGAAATCCTTCACCGTAACCATATCCAAACATTATCGTAGCCATACCTCTACCTTTTTTCTTCATTGTCAAACACCCTCTTTCTCACTGGAAAGCTTTAAAGCTTCTTCTATGGTTTCAACGACATTTACACTTTGTGTAAGTCTTTGACCATTTGGCGTAGTAGAACCAATTCGATAGGCGTTTTTAAGTCTGAGCTCTGCTGGATTCATGTCTAACTTTTCAGCTAATATGTTCATTTGAGATTCATAGGCGAAAGCCATCTGCATTGCTCCAAATCCTCTCATAGCACCAGCGTATGTATTGTTAGTGTAAACGGTATGAGCGATACCCATAACGTTAGGTACATTGTACGGACCTGTACAATGGTACATACCTTTATGTACAACAGCAGGTCCACTAGATGCATATGCCCCAGTATCACCTACAATTTCAACCTCCCATGCTTTTAGGATTCCATCTTTGGTAGCTCCAGTTTTTGCCTTTATATACAAAGGATGCCTTTTAGACTGAGCGATCATAGATTCTTCTCTTGTGTAAGTTAATTTAACAGGGTGTTTTGTTATCATTGCAGCCAATGCTAAATGTATATGTACTGAAATATCCTCTTTCCTACCAAACGCTCCACCAATAACAGGTTGTATTATTCTGATTTTTTCTTTGGGTAGATTCAAAGATTGGGCTATATCTGCTTGTGTATCATGAAGCCATTGTGTAGCTGCCCAAATAGTTATTACACCAGTTTTTTCGTCGTAAACAGCTACGCCAGACTCCACTTGTAAAGGCAGCTGATCGATATGCTGTGTTTTGTACTCTCTTTCTATTATTACGTCAGATTCATCAAATCCCTTTTTAATATCTCCTTTGTTTAATTGGTGAGTGACGAGTATGTTTCCATCTTCATGAATTTTTGGGGCGTCTTCTTCCATTGCCCTGAAAGGATCTGTAATTACTTCTAATTCTTTAACCTCTACCTCTATTAAATTAATTGCTTTGGAGGCAATTTCTTTACTCTTTGCAACGACTAATGCCAATGCATCTCCCATAAAACGGGTCTTCTCTCCTATCCCAACCAGAACGGGTTGATCTTTGATTATCAATCCAAACTTTTTCAAATGCGGATAATCTTTTGCAGTTATAACTTTAATTACCCCCGGTAGTGATTCTGCCTTGGAAGCATCTATCTTTTGAATGTAAGCATGTGGGTGAGTTGCGCGTTTAACTTTCACATAGAGCATGTCTTCAAGGTATATATCATCGGGATAAATAGCTTTACCTGTCACCTTGTCTTTGGCGTCAACTTTGAAGACATTCTCTCCCACGTATTTATTTGATTTCAACTTTCTCACCTCGCTTATACTCAGCGATTTTAATGACCGAGAGTCTAACAGCGTCTATTATTTTTTGGTACCCTGTACATCTACAGATATTCCCGGATAATCCCCTTTTTATTTCTTCTTCAGTTGGGTTAGGAATTTCATCGAGAAGTTTCTTAGTTGCTAATATGAATCCAGGCGTACAAAATCCACATTGTACTGCTCCTGTTTCGATGTATGCCTGTTGAATAGGATGTAAAATATTTTTATCGCTTAAACCTTCAATAGTGACTATTTCTGCACCATCAGCTTCATATGCAAGTACTAAACAAGAGGCTACGATTTTATCGTTCATTATAACCGTACATGCGCCACATTCTCCTTTTCCACAACCTTCTTTTGTACCTGTAAGATTCAGATCGTCCCTAATTAAATCCAACAATCGGGTAGTTGAATTTACATTGCATTTTCTATTAATACCATTTATGGTAAAGCTTATTTTCAATCTACCCTCACCATCCTTTCTATTTCATTTAAAGCGTTAACTGTTAGATTTTTTGCAACTTCTATTCGATATTCTTTGGTTCCTCTTATGTCGTCTATTGGTGAAATATTTTCAGAAACCACTTTTCCAATCTGAGAATAATCTATTTCTTTTAACTTTTTGCCAACCATCAAAGGTTGAATTTGTGAGATTTCAACTGGAACGGGAGCCACAGAACCAAGACAACATTTCACTGTTTTTATGCGTTCATCATCATCGAAAGTCACAACAAGAGCCAACGTGATACTTGAAATTATTAAGGCATTTCTTTTTCCAACTTTGAACCATTTTCCATAGGTTTGTTTTTGGGGAATTGGAATGATAATTTTTTCGATGATTTCATTCTTTCTAAGTACGTTTTTTTTAGGTCCTAGAAAAAAGTCTTGTGCGGGTACTTCACGAGTTTCGTTTTGGGAAGTTAGTTTGAATACTGCATCATATGCCATTAAAGGAGGTAATAAATCCCCAGCAGGGGAAGAATTTGCAATATTTCCACCTATGGTGCCCATGTTTCTGATTTGAGGTGATCCAACATCCCATGCAGCTTGACTGATAAGTGGAAAATATCTTTGTATAATCTCAGATTTTTCTAATTCATCGTGGGTGAGTAAGGCACCAATTTCAACTCGATCATTGTTGATTTCGAATTTTTTCAGTTCATTGAGGTTTTTTAAGCTCAACCACCTTTCTATTTCATAAAGACGGTCAAAGTAATCTACCAAAACATCTGTACCACCTGCGATGATTTTGATGTTAGGGCTGTATCTTGAAAGTATTTCTGTAGCTTCTTTTAATGTTTTAGGAGCAAAGTATTGATCAGAATCTCTCCCAAAATCTTCTTGCTTGTTCCCGAGTTCTCCTGTGTATTCTTTCATAATCTAAAACCGTCACCTCCCGATTATCCATAATAATTTTGCCGTCTATAATAACCGTATCAACCATCCCACCGTTCATTCCGAAAAGGATGTGGGAATAAACGTTGTCTTTTTCAACGGGTGTTGGGGAGATATAATCCACTATTATTAAATCGGCTGGGAAATTCTCTTTTATCTTTCCTATTTTTAGGTTTAAAAGGTTAGAAGCAATTTGCACATTATTATTAAACGCCATGTTGTAAACTTCGCTCCATCCTGCCTGTGGATCACCTAATTGATGCTTTTGGAGTAAATTGGCAACTTTTATACTTTCGAACATGTCGTGCGTGTAGGCATCTGTTCCCAATCCGGTTAGGATTCCGTGATCAAAGAAATCTTTTATTGGAGCCGCTCCTACTGCGTTTCCCATGTTTGATTCTGGATTATGAACAACGTATGCACCACTTTCCTTCAAAATTGGAATCTCTTCCTTCTTTATATGAACGCCATGAACAGCTAAACCATGAGGTCTTAATATTTTAAATTTCGATAATCTATCGACTACTCCTATGTAACCTCTTTTTACACTGTCTTGTAAATCTGCTATTCCTTCTGCTACATGGATATGAAAAGGAACGTTTAATTCGTCAGCTAACTCCGAGGCCTTGTTTAAAGTTTTGTCTTCAAGGGTAAAAGAAGCGTGTAATCCAATCATTCCACCTAATTTATCGTTCTCAGAATCCTTAATCTTTCTAATAAACCTTTCATTTTCTTTTAGAGAGGCATCACTTTTAGCCTGTCCATGTCTATCTGATACTTCATAACAAAGATTGGCTCTTATACCTGTTTCCATGACAGCTTGCGCGATGATATCCAAACTTCCATCTATATAATTAAAACTTGCATGATGATCAAAAATCGTTGTTACTCCGTTTTTTATGCAATCTAAGATTGCAAATAACGCACTGTAATAAATATCCTCTTCGTTTAAAGTGTTGTCCAATCGCCACCACAATTTTTCTAATATTTCTAAAAAGTTTTGTGGAGGGATGTCGGTTTTTAAATTCATACCTCTGGCGAAAGTGCTGTACAGGTGTGTGTGAGTATTTATCAAACCTGGCATTAGAATTTTATCTTGGGCGTTTTTGAAAACAGCGTTTGGATATTTTTGAAGTAAAGCTTCAGTCTCTCCTATTTCTTTTATTTTTTTGCCTTCTATTAATAGTGCACCATTCTCAATTATAGGGATTTCTTCATCAAAGGTGAGAATAGTGGCGTTACCTATTAACATCATGTTTTTTCCCCTCCAAATTTCAGGCTTCAACCATCATTTTAGAAAGTTCATTAGCTTTGTCTATGATTTTTCTTTCATCGACTTTGACAAGTTCACCATCTTTTACAACTATTTCTCCATTGACGATTGTCATATCTACAATTTGAGAATCTCCAGTATTAATAAGCATGGATATAGGATCGTAAAGACCTCCTGTATAATCTAATCGATCCCAACGGATTAAGAACATATCTGCGGATTTACCTTCCTCTAAACTTCCAATTTCTGGTTGGTTTATAACTTCACTTCCACCTTTGGTAGCCATACGCAGTACATCCTCAGCATTGATAGCGCTTATACCGTAGATTAATCGACTCATCAGAAAAGCGGTTTTCATTTCTAAAATCATATTAGAAGAGTCGTTACTTGCACTCCCATCCACAGCTAAGCTAACTTTTACATCTTTTTTTAACATATAGGGAATGTTTGCAGCTCCAGAGGCGAGTTTTGAATTTGAAACGGGACAGTGAGCAACCCCTGTTTGAGTTAATGCCAACTTATCTATCTCTTCTTCATTGAAATGAACCCCATGGGCAAACCATACATCAGGACCTAACCAATCTAAACTCTCCATGTATTCTAATGGCCTCTTCCCAAAAGTCTCAATACAAAAACTTTCTTCGTCTTTTGTTTCGGCTAAGTGTGTATGACTGCAGACACTATACTCTCTTGCTAATTGAATAGATTGCTTAAGTAATGTTGAAGTTACAGAGAATGGGGAACAAGGGGCTAGAATGACTCTATGCATGGAAAATGAGGAAGGATCATGAAATTTTTCAATAATTCTTTGGGAATCTTTCAAGATTTCGTTTTCTGTTTGAACTACCGAGTCAGGAGGAAGGCCACCATCTTTTTCACTCAATGACATACTTCCTCTACTACCGTGTAATCTGATGCCGATTTCTCTTGCTGCATAAAATTCATTGTCAAGAAGATCTGGTGGCTGATTCTTTGGAAAAACATAGAATTGATCAACTGATGTCGTACAACCAGTTTTAAGTAGTTCTCCTGCTGCAACTAAAGTACTATAATAAACAACTTCTGGTGTCAATCTTGACCAAATTGGATACAAAAACTTTAACCAGTCGAATAATTCAACATTTTGTACCTGGGGAATGTTCCTAGTAAAAGTTTGATAGAAATGATGATGAGTATTAATCAATCCTGGATATACATAATATTTGGAACCATCTATAACTTCATCTATTTGTTCGTTTGATAAATCTATATTTTTGGCAATTTTATGTATCTTGTTTCCTTTAATTAAAATATCGTGATCTTTCAACTGATCTCTATTTGTATTCATCGTGGTAATAACTTTAGCATTTTTTATTAATATGTTCGACAAAGATATCACCCTTTCTTTTTCTGTGTAACAGCTTCTATCGCTTCAACTATTTGCTGATATCCGGTACATCTACAGAGATTTCCTTCTATTGCGGTTTTTATTTCTTCCCTTGAGGGATTGGGATTTTTATTCAACAAAGCTTTAGCAGACATCAGCATACCAGGGGTGCAAAAACCGCATTGAACAGCTTGATGATCAATAAAAGATTGTTGCAGCGGGTCTAATTTTCCATTAACTTCCAAACCCTCTGTAGTGAAAATTTCATAACCATCAACTTGAGCAGTTAACACTAAACATGAATGAACGGCCTCACCGTTTAAAATAACCGTACAAGCGCCACATTCGCCCACATCGCATCCTTCTTTTACGCTAGTTAATTTTAATCGGTTGCGTAAAGTATCAAGAAGTCTCTCTGTTGGATCCACTTGTAATACTTCTTTTTTATTATTCACGTAGAGAGTTACTTCAATTTTTCCCATTTTTTGAATACCTCCATCAACGTAAGTTTCAGTCATTCGAACTTAGCGACCATTACTTAAATTTGTTATCTCTATAATCGCCTTTTTAAAAATTGACCCTAAGGCTGGCTTTTTGTAGGGGGTAGACCATCTTTCACCAGTTATATTCACCATTTCGTCGCCTATTTTTTTTGCTAGCTCTTCTAAATTTAATTCGTTAGATTTTTTGTTTAGTATTTCCCTTTCTATGTTTTTAAATCTTACTGGAAAAGGTGTTGCGGAACCTGGAACGATTCTTATATCTTCAATTTTTAGGTCTTTTTTATTTATTTTCGCAACCACAGCTAAGTTTAATCTTGCTATATTTAAAGCTCTTCTTCTTCCTATTTTTTGAAAACTAAAACGATAATTTTCATCTACCTTTGGTATTATTATTTTAGTTACAAGTTCATCATTATTTTTACTAGTTTTGTAAGGACCAACAATATAATTATCTAAAGGTATGAGTCTTCTCCCGTTTACAGAGCTTAACTCTATTTCAGCATTTAAAGCCATCAACGGAGGAATTAAATCAGCTGCTGGAGAGGCATTGGATATATTCCCTCCAACGGTACCTCTGTTTCTAATCTGGGTTGACCCTATACTCTTTGCTGCTGTTACAAGAAACGGGAAATGTTTATTGATAATTTTTGAATTTATCAACATGGTATGTGTACACAAAGGTCCTAACTCTACAGAATCTTCCGTTTCATCTATGAATTGAAGAGCTTTGATATTAGAAATATCTAAAATATAATCAAATTTTTCTAATCTAGAACTTTCTTTATGTATATCTACCAGTAAATCAGTTCCACCAGCTATTACTTTTATACTTTCATATTTGTGCAAATATTCCAAAGCAGCATCAACATCTTTAGCGGTTAAAAAATCATATTCAATCATTTTTTCTTCCTTCCTTTTTTCAAAGAATGACCTACCAGTATTTTTTCTAAGTTTATAGGCAAAGATCTTATTCTTCTTCCCGTCGCTTGGGCTACCGCATTTGCTATTGCAGCTGCCCCTAACTCCAAGGTGGGTTCTCCTATAGATTTTGCACCGTAAGGTCCGTTAGGATCAGGATTTTCAACGATAATCGGAGTTATATCAGGCATATCTTTAACTGTGGGTATCAAATATTCGTCAAAATTGGTGTTATTGATGTATCCCTCGTTTATATCCAGCTCTTCCATGATCCCATATCCGAGGCCCATTGATATTCCACCATAAAATTGACCTAAAACATTCGCAGGATTGATAGCCCTTCCAACATCGTGAGCAGCTACCATTTTAAGCACTTTTATCTCACCTGTACCTATGTCAACTTCAACCTCGGCTATTTGACATCCATAAACGTATGTAAAATAAGGTTTGCCTTGCCCAGTTTCTTCATCCCAACTTATCTCCGGGGCTTTGTACCAACCGTATGAAGATAAAAAGACACCAGAGTTATATGCTTGGGAAGCAGCTTCATCAAAGGAAATTATCCTTTTTTGATCTGGTGTATAGATCGAATTATCTTTAAATATTAATTCTTTAAATGCCAAATTATATTTTTTGACTATAAAATCCGTCAATTTCTTTTTAAGATTTTTAGCGGCGTCGAGTGATGCATTTCCTCCAACCAACGTTGCACGAGAAGCTACCGTAGAACCGCTGTCTGGGGAAACTAATGTATCGACAACCATGAAGTTGATCTTTTCAATATCGATCCCTAATTCTTCGGCTACAATTTGAGAAAAGACTGTTTTTAGACCTTGTCCATTTTCAGCTAAGCCGCTGTAGAGATATACAGTTCCATCTTTTTGTATAGATAATATGATACCAGCCGCATCCACAGCTTCTGCTCCTAAGCTACAACCTCTGTAACTTATAGCCATTCCTATTCCTTTTCTTTTGTCACCTTTTTGCTCTCTACTGTACTCTTTGTACTTTTCCAAAAAATTAATCGAATCCGCAGCCTTTTTTATTACCTCTTCGAGGCTAACTTTGTGATTATCTAGTTTTTGACCGCTTGCTGTTTCAGAATTGTCATGAAAAATATTTTTTAATCTAAGTTCTAAGGGGTTCATCCCGAGTTCTTGAGCCAATTCATCCATTAGAGATTCACTGGCAAATATGACCTGAGGAGATCCATAACCGCGCATGGCTCCAGTGTATACATTGTTTGTATAATATCCATAAGTATCTGTTTTTACATTTGGAATTTCGTAAGGGCCCGTTGCTTGAACAACAGACCTCCAAGTAACAAAAGGAGTTTGGCACGCGTAAGCTCCACTGTCAGCGATTGCCTCTATTTCCATAGCCAGTAGCTTGCCTTCTTTTGTAGCCCCTACTTTGTACCTCATATTGTAAGGATGCCTCTTATAACTTTCGATAATTGATTCTTCCCTGGTATTTTTTAATTTTACAGGCCTGTTGGTTTTTAAAGCTAGAACAGCGGCTCGAGCAGCCATAGAAGAAATTACCTCATCTTTACCACCAAAAGATCCACCTATGTGATTTTGAACAATTCTAACTTGATTGAAGCCAATTTTTAGAACTGAAGCTACCGCGTTACGGCAAGCAAAAGGGTTTTGTACTGATCCATATATTGTAACTACACTATTGTTCTCATAAGGAACGGCAATTACAACCTCGGGTTCCATGTAGGCATGCTCAATAAATTGAGTTTGATACTCCCTTTCTAAAATTACATCAGAATTTTTAAACCCTTCTTCTATATTACCTTTTCTGAGTTTGTGATGAATAACTTGATTATTATCTTTATCTTCATGAATGGATGACGCGTTTTTTGACTCAAATGGGTCAAAAATTCCTGAAATCTCATCATATTCTACTTTTATACTTTCAACAGCTTTTTTTGCAGACTCTGGCGTTTCTGCAGCGACAACCGCTATTCCATCTCCTATGAAGTAAGTCCTTTCTTTAGCCAATACCTGCTGATCGGGGATAATTACACCAAATTCGTTGTTGGGTATATCATTTGCGGTTATAATTGCTTTTACACCAGGAATCTTTTTGGCTTCGTCTAAGTTTATGTTCAATATTCTCGCCGAAGGATACTTAGATCTAAGTACCTTTGCATACAACATATTTGGAAATTCTAAATCATCAGCAAATTTAGCTTTTCCAGTTACCTTTTCGTATGCGTCGATTCGTTTTTTTGGTTGATTAACACTTTTAAAAATGATTGTTCACCTCCAAATAGTGATCAGGGTCTTCCTCCCATAGTCAAAGCCATGATTGCTTTTGCTGTATGTAAGCGGTTTTCTGCTTCGTCATATATTATTGAATGAGGGCCGTCGATGACAGGATCAGTTACTTCTTTGCCTCTGTCTGCGGGCATCGCGTGCATATAAAGAACATCTTTATCGGCCAGAGCCATTCTTCTTTCATCACAGATCCAATCTTTGTGCCTTTCAAGATTTTCTTTCATTTGTTTTTTCCCTTCATCCGTATCAGGATTTTCCACGCCTAAAAATCCACCCCAGTTTTTTGGAATTACAATTTGAGCTTCATCGAATGCTTCGTTCATATCGTCTGTGAACTTTAAACTTCCACCATGTTTTTCTGCGTTTTGCTTAGCTTGTTCTATGATCTCTGACATAAGTGGAAATTCTTTTGGATGGGCTATAGTCACGTCCATTCCGTACCTTGTAAATAATAATGCCTGTGTTTGAGGTACGGACAAAGGTTTTGCGTGTGATGTGGCGTAAGCCCAAGATATAGTGACTTTAATATTTTTAAGATCATTGCCACATTTTTCTTTTATTGTCATCAAATCTGCCAATCCTTGTAAAGGATGATAAATATCATCTTGTAGGTTGATAACAGGTACATCGGCATATTTTGCCACTTCTCTGATGTATTTGTTTCCAATTCCATAGAAACAGTTTCTTATCGCTATGGCATGGCCGAATCGACTCAACACAATTGCGGTGTCTTTTGCGGATTCTCCGTGAGAAAGTTGCATCTTATCTGGCGTTAGATCATGAGCATGTCCACCAAGTTGTGTGATACCTGCTTCTATTGAGTTTCGAGTTCGTGTAGATTGTTCAAAAAACATCATAAAGACAGTTTTTGATCTCAACAAATGATCCGTAGGCTCTCCCAATGCAAATCTTAATTTAAGTTCTTTGGATACTTCAAAGACTGTTTCTAACTCTTCTTCACTCCATTCTTGCGTGGTTATAAAATCCTTTCCCCTAAAAAGTGTATTCATTTTATCTCCTCCGATATGATTATATGGCTTTTACGAACCTTCCAAATCCTTTTTCTCCTATGAATTTTCTATCTTTTACTATTACCTTTCCTCTTAAAATAGTTGTAATAGGCATTCCTTCTACTTCAAATCCTTCAAAAGGAGTGTATCCAGCTTTTGAATGAGTGTTAGAACTATTTAATACCTCCTTTAAATTTGGATCAAAAATAACTAAATCAGCGTCTGAACCTACAGCTATTGTTCCTTTTTTTGGGTATAATTTAAAAATTTTTGCAGGATTGGTGGAAAGCAGCTCAACCAAGTGGTTAATAGAAATTAAACCTTTATTTACTCCATATGTATAAACCAACGGGAGAAGTGTTTCTACTCCTGGAATACCAGGAAATATATCTAACGAATTTTCACCTTTTGATTTTTGTTCTGCATTGTATGCACAGTGATCTGTGGCAATTACGTCTATAAAACCTTTTTTAACACCTTCCCACAAAGCTTCGTTATCTTGACTTTCCCTCAAAGGAGGAGTCATAAGATAAAGTCTAGCTTTAGGACCTTTTAATAATTCCTTAGTTAATAAAAGATAATGGGGTGTGGTTTCGATATACAATTTAAAATCTTCTAATTTCTTGTAATCTTTTACAACCTGATAGCCTTTTTCAGATGAAAGATGTACGATGTATAACGAAGCCTTAGCTTTATGAGCAATCTCACAAATTTCTTTAACAGCCTTTTGTTCAGCTTCGCTTGGCCTTATATCTGGATGGTATTGAACATCTAATTTATTTTCTTTTTGAAATTTGATAATATTTTTTTCAATAATTTCATTATCTTCAGCATGAACAGCTACTATTAAATCATCATCTGAAGCTGCTCTAAATAAAGGTTCCCATTTCTCATGAGACAACATATATATATTTTTGTAGGTGGTGAAAGCTTTTAAACTAGATATTCCAAAATCTTTTATCTCTTTAAGCTGATGATTTTGCTTAAGTGGATTAAAATGGTTGTTAATGACCATGTGAAAATGAAAATCGATCACGGAATCTCTAGTTTCTTCAAATCTTTTTTCTAATCCCTTCATTAAAGAAACATCATCCATATCAGCAAAATCTATGTGTGTTGTTACTCCACCTAAAGCAGCTGATCTACCTCCCCAGTAAAAGTCGTCTATACTTGTGGTACCTCTAGCGTGTAAACTAAAATGCGTATGACTATCTATAATACCAGGGAAAACATACTTTCCACTTGCATCTATTACCTCTTCATCTATATTAGGGTCTAACTTAGCATCTATTTCTTTTATTTTCTCTCCTGCTATTCTAATGTCCTTTTTTTCAGTTTTTGTGGTGGTAACAACAAGACCGTTTTGTATTAACACTTCAATCCTTCCCTTTACGAGTATTTTTGAACGTACAGTTTAGGAATGCATGCATACATTGCAGCAGCCTTAACTAACTCGCTTTTCCAAGTTTTTTCGTTAGGAGCGTGTGCTTGATCTTCATGTCCCGGACCGAATCCAATACACGATATACCATACCTTCCCATTATTGAAACACCGTTGGTGGAAAAAGTCCATTTATCTACCAATGGTTTTTCTTCAAATAAGTTTTGATATGCATCTATGAGAGTTTTACAAGCAGGATGATCTTCCGATAGTACCCAGGCAGGAAAATACGCTTGTGTGGGATATACTAATCCAGTGTAGGATGGTTTTTCATAAGTGTAAAGTTCCACATCGGCATTGTATTTTGCAGATGAAGGTAAGTTTTTAATCTCTTTTAACGCATCATTCCAATTTTCTCCCCAAGTCAACCTTCTATCTATAGATATTGAGCAACCATCTGCAACCGCACATCTTGAAGGAGAAGAAAAAAAGATTTCAGAAACTGTCAGACTACCTTTTCCTAAGAAATCATCATCTTTTAAATAAGTGTGTAATACTTGGAGCTCTTTTATAACGTCAGCCATTTTATATATAGCGTTGTCTCCTCTTTCCGGAGCTGAACCATGACAACTAATACCATGCGTTGATACTTTAATTTCCATCCGCCCACGTTGGCCTCTATATATATTGCAAGAAGTTGGTTCTGTAATAACAACAAATTCAGGTTTAATTTTATCCTCTTCGATGATATATTGCCAACAGAGTCCATCACAATCTTCTTCTTGAACTGTTCCAGTAATTAATAGGGTATAATCATCAAATAAATCTAAATCTTTGATAATCTTGGCTCCATAAACCATAGAAGCCATCCCGCCTTCTTGATCACTTGCCCCTCTTCCAACTATAATTTCCTCATCTTCGTAACCTTTATACGGATCGTAATTCCATAAATTTATATCTCCAATACCTACTGTGTCTATATGAGCATCCATAGCTATTAAGTGTTCCCCACTGCCGATGTAACCTAGAACGTTTCCCATAGGATCGATGTCTATTCGATCGAAACCAACTTTTTCCATCTCTTCTTTAATTCGTAAAATAACTTCTTTTTCTTTTCCGCTTTCACTTGGAATAGCAATCATGTCCCTAAGAAATCTAGTCATATCTTTTTTGTACTCTTCAGCTTTTGATAATATTTGTTTGTAATTCATATATTTTAATGAACCCCCCTTTTATTCAATAGTTTACTACTTTTAGAAACTCTAAAAAGTACTTTAAAATGTAATCTATATCTAATTTAGCGCCCTTCGCCCCGCAGCCCA
>NZ_AZRM01000013.1 GCF_002895605.1 Petrotoga miotherma DSM 10691 | reverse complement strand
GGGCGAAGGGGCGCTAAAATAGTAAAAAATTCTGATAAAGGAGGAAAAGATGTATTTAGAAAAAATAGTAGAAACAAAAAAGGAAGAAGTAGCAAAGCTAAAAGAAAAGAAAATCTCCTTAAAAGACTCCTTCCAAAAAGGAAAATTAACTTTAATAGCGGAAATTAAAAAGGCCTCACCAAGTAAAGGAATCATTTCAACGAATTTTGACCCACAAAGGCAGTTAGAGTTATATATAAAAGCTGGTGCAGATGCTATTTCTATCCTAACTGATGAAAAATATTTTCAAGGTAGTACAAAAATTTTAAAAGAATTAAGAGCCAAAACAAATCTTCCTATTTTAAGAAAAGATTTCATAATCGATCCCATACAGATTTACCAGTCATTATTTCTGGGAGCCAACGTTATTTTACTCATAGCTTCAATACTAACAAAAAAAGAGATCTCTGATTTTCTTAAGATATCAAAAGATATAGGTTTAGAAGCCATAGTCGAAGTTCATAACCGCCAAGAATTAATAAAGGTTTTAGATACCGAAACTGAAATATTGGGAATAAATAATAGGGATTTAAATGATTTTTCTGTTAGCCTACGAAATACTGAAAAACTACTTGAAGAACTTGAAAAATTAGATAAACGTAAGGATTTTTATGTTATTTCAGAAAGTGGGATTAAAGAAAAAAGTGACATCGATTACCTTAGAAGTTTAGGAGTAGATGGGGTATTAATCGGAGAAGCTCTAATGAAAGAAAACGATCCTGTTTCGAAGATTGGGGAATTATTTCCAGAAAAAAGGAGTTATTTACAGTGATTAGGATAAAAGTTTGTGGAATCACAAACATTGAAGACGCCATTAACATATCCAAAGCTGGGGTAGATGCTTTAGGTTTCATTTTAGCCGAAAGCCCGAGAAAAGTTGAATTATCAAAGGCTCTTGAAATATCTAAAGAGTTACCTCCCTTTGTAAGCAGAGTAGCTGTAGTAGTCAATCCTAATAAAGAAGAAATTGAAAAAATTGAAAGAAGTAGGGTATTTGATTACGTTCAATTTCACGGATCAGAAGATGCAAATACAATTAAAAATTGCAAGTTAAAAACAATAAAAGCTATTAAAATTGAAAATAAGAGCTCTTTGGAAGAAATATCCAAGTACAATGATTTTGTGGGTTACTTCTTATTTGATACAAAAATAGGTGAAAAGACAGGTGGTACAGGGCATACTTTCAATTGGGAGATTTTAAAAGAAACCGATATAAAAAAACCGTTCATCTTAGCGGGTGGTTTAGGCCCAGAAAATGTAGTTGAGGCTATAAAAACAATTAAACCCAATGCTGTTGATCTAAACAGCAAAGTTGAATTGTATCCAGGTAAAAAAGATATTAGGTTAATAAAAGAAATTATCGATAGGATAAATTCTATCAAAATAAAATAATAAAATTAAAAGGGTGGGGAGCGGAGCAAAGGGTTTTCAACGCACGTTTTAGAAACAAGATTTTGATTTTAAAAGGGTCACAGGGCGGAGCCCTCCACCCCCCACTGGGGTAGGGACCGCAGGTCCCTTTCTAAAGAAGGGTGGGGAACGGGGCAAAGGGGTGCTATAACAAACTTTAAAACTGCAAAAAATAAAAAAGGAGGATTCAATTTTATGAAAAATGCTTATTTTGGTCAGTATGGAGGTAGATACGTTCCAGAGACATTGATTCCGGCACTTGAAGAGTTGGAGGAAGCTCACGAAAAATATTCAAAAGATCCTGATTTTATAGACGAATACCAAGGTTTGTTGAAAGATTACTGTGGAAGGCCTACCCCTTTATATTTTGCTGAAAGATTTACAGAATACCTTAATGGTCCAAAGATATATCTAAAAAGGGAAGATTTAAACCATACAGGGGCACACAAAATAAATAACGCGTTGGGGCAAGTATTACTTGCAAAAAGAATGAATAAAAAAAGAATAATCGCAGAGACCGGTGCAGGCCAGCACGGTGTGGCAACAGCGACCGCTGCTGCTAGATTTGGTTTGGAATGTATAGTTTACATGGGGGCAGAAGACATCAGAAGGCAAGCCCTCAACGTATACAAAATGAGGATGCTGGGAGCAAAAGTAGTGCCTGTATACAGTGGTAGTCAAACTTTAAAGGAAGCCATAAATGACGCTATTAGAGACTGGGTTACAAACGTTGAAAACACGCACTACGTTATAGGCTCTGTAGTAGGACCACATCCATATCCTAAAATAGTCAGAGATTTTCAAAGGGTTATTGGTGATGAATCTAAAAATCAGATTTTAGAAAAAGAAGGAAGGCTGCCTGATTACATAGTTGCATGTGTTGGCGGAGGTAGTAACGCTATGGGTATATTCTACCCTTTCATAGAAGATAAAGATGTTGAATTGATAGGAGTGGAAGCCGCAGGGAAAGGATTAGAAACTGGGCAACATGCAGCTTCTTTGACTGCGGGGAAAATAGGCGTACTTCACGGAAGTAAATCTTACGTTTTACAAGATGAAGACGGTCAAATTCAACTTGCATATTCTATTTCTGCAGGTTTAGATTATCCGGGTGTGGGACCTGAACATAGTTATCTACATGATGAAAAAAGAGCACAGTATGTATCCATAACAGATGAAGAAGCGTTGCAAGGTTTCGAACTTTTAACGAAATTGGAGGGAATCATCCCAGCATTTGAAAGTTCGCATGCAATCGCTTACGCTATGAAAGTTGCACCCTCACTCGATAAAGATAAAATCATGATGATAAACCTTTCTGGAAGAGGAGACAAAGATGTCGATTCTTATAGAAAGCTTGGTAGGGAGGTAATAGAATGAGCAAAATAAGTGAAGCATTTAAAAATAAAAAGGCTTTAATCACCTATGTAACAGCCGGAGATCCAAGCTTAGAGGCTACAAAAGAAATTATATTAGAATTGAACAAAGATGGTGTTGATATTATAGAGGTAGGAATACCTTTTTCTGATCCTTTAGCCGATGGGCCAATAATTCAAAAAGCAAGCCAAAAAGCTTTAAAAAATGGGATTACCCTTAAAAAAATTTTTGAAGCCCTGAATGAAATCAAAGAAGATGTTACTTGCCCACTCGTTTTAATGGGTTATTACAACTCAATTCTCAATTATGGTATCGACAATTTTATAACAGACGTCGTAAATACGGGCATCTCTGGGGTAATAATTCCAGATTTGCCTTTTGACGAAGAAGAGGAATTTTACGCAAAAATAAAAGAAAACGGTATCGATCCTATTTTACTGGTCGCTCCAAACACCTCTGAAGAGAGACTAAAAGAAATCTCTAAGGTATGTTCTGGATTTTTGTACTGTGTATCTATTATGGGAGTAACAGGCGATAGCCAGGCACCTATAGAGCATTTGAAAGAGTACTCACAAAGAGTGAGAAAATATATTAATATCCCTTTAGCCATCGGTTTTGGAATAGACAGCCCGACAAAGGCTAAAAATATTATTGAATATTTCGATGGAATAATTGTGGGAAGTGCTCTTATAAAAAAAATCAACGAAAACAGCGATGACAAAGCTAAATTGCTTAAAGAAATAAAAAGCTTTACAAAAAGTTTGAAAGTGTGGTAAAAAAATAGAGGTTGTTCGCCTCTATTTTGATTCAATACTCTATATGAAAACTTCCATAATTCCCTATGGGAAAATCTTCTTCTTGAATATCTTCTAATCTACTGAACCCATTTCCTTGTAAGATGATAGTTTTTAGTTTCAAAACTTTTTCTTCTTCTCCTTGGGCAACCACCTCAACCGAACCATCGGGTAAGTTTTTAACATACCCTTCAAGTTGAAGCCTTACTCCATGCACTCTTAAAAAATGTCTTAAACCAACACCTTGAACTCTTCCATACAGTGTCCATCTTTTACAAATCATAGAGATATACCTTAATTTCTTGAACCAGCTAACACTAGCATTCTCAAAAGTTGAGCGATCGCCATTAAAGCAGCTGCCACATAGGTTAACGCCGCTGCCGATAACACCTTTTTTGCACCTGCTACTTCTTCTTTAGACATTCCCATAACGGGTAAAAGTTTCAAAGCCCTACTACTGGCATTGAACTCAACAGGCAACGTTATAACTGAAAATAAAACCACGAAAAGGAACAAGAAAATTCCAGCATTTAGTAAGAAAGGTGTAGAAAAAATAAGTCCAATAAAGAAGATAATCCACGCCATGTTAGAACCAAAACCTGCCAACGGCACAGCCAGATTCCTAAGAATTAAAGGTTTATAACCTTTAGCGTGTTGTATAGCATGGCCTGCTTCGTGAGCTACAACACCCAAAGCAGCTATAGACGAACTGTTATAAGTGGAGTCAGAAAGTCTCAATACTTTTTTGGTAGGGTCATAATGATCACTCAAAGTACCTCTTACTCTTTCGACTTTAACATCATATAACCCAACAGAATCAAGTAATCTTCTGGCAAACATATAGCCTGGCTCTCCAATTGATGCCTTTACTCGAGAATATTTGTTGAAAGTACTACTAACTCTACTTTGTGCCCAAATGGCTAATATCAATGGTGGGATCAACAATAACAGTGTAGAATAAAACATGATTATTCACCTCCAACTCATTTTGTAGATGAGTATTTTAAACTCTATATTTCATAAAAAATTTTAGCACCTTTTCATTTAGTCTATTTTACAGATGTGTATACTTTTATGCCTATTAATTTTGAATTATAGAGAAAAAAACTTTTTTATGTTGACAAAGATATTTTTTCCTGATAAAATAATTTTAAAGGAAAGTTGAGGAGATAGCAAAAATGGTTACAAAGGTCTTAATCGAAAATGAAAATAAATATTATTGGTATTTTAGCAAGACACCCATTTTGGTGGCTTTGTTTTGTCGTATAAAAACTTAGTCCACAAAGATTCCAAAATGGGTGTCTACTCTTTTAGTAGGCACCTATTTTTTTTATAGATACTTTGAAAATAAATTAAGGGGGCGAAGGGGCGCTAAAACAAGCTTCGGAGTTTCTAAAAACAATATTTTTAAAATTTGGAGGTGAATTCGGGTGGTGATCGTAATGGAGGAAAATGCAACAGAAGAAGAAGTTAGAAATGTTATTCAAAAGGTGGAAGAAGTAGGTTTTAAAGCTCATCCCGATAAAGGAGAAAATCACACGATTGTTGGAGTAGTGGGGCAAGGTGACAGAGAATACATTTTAAACAACATCGAAACTTTCCCAGGAGTTGAAAGGGTTGTAGAAATAACTCAACCTTTCAAATTAGCAAGTAGAACATTCAAATCTAAAGACTCAATATACGACATAGGAGGGATAAAAATAGGAGGGGAAAATTTTTTAACGATCGCGGGACCTTGTGCAGTAGAAAGTAAAGAACAGGTTTTAGAAACCGCTCTATTCTTAAAAGAAAAAGGGGTTAAATTCCTAAGAGGGGGGGCTTATAAACCAAGAACTTCTCCATATTCTTTTCAAGGCTTAAAAGAAGAAGGCCTGAAGATTCTAAAAGAAGTTAGTGAAGAAACTGGTCTAAAGATAGTTACAGAAGTTATGGACACCAGAGAGGTCGAGTTGGTTTCAAAATATACCGATATTTTACAGATAGGAACAAGAAACATGCAAAATTTTGCACTTTTAAAAGAAGTAGGTAAGCTCAACAAACCAGTTTTACTTAAAAGGGGTTTATCAGCTACATACAAAGAATTTTTAATGTCGGCAGAATATATCATTTCTGAAGGGAACAGCCAGGTTATATTGTGTGAAAGAGGAATTAGAACATTTACTGATGAAACGAGAAATACCTTGGACATCAGTGCAATACCTGTAATCAAAAGATACAGTCATTTACCTATTATAATTGATCCCAGTCACGCTAGTGGGGATTGGAGATACGTCGCTCCTCTATCAAAAGCTGCTGTAGCCGCCGGCGCTGATGGGTTAATAATAGAAGTGCATCCAGATCCTCAAAACGCCCTTTCAGATGGGAAACAATCTCTGAATTTTGAGCAATTCAGTGAATTAATGGATCAAATAAAAGCCTTATTAGAAATAGACAGTAAAATCTTAGCCTGAGATACAAACAACATTGTATTGGAGGAACGATTAATGTTATTCGACACCACCATAATCATTGGCACTGGATTGATTGGAACTTCATTAGCTCTAGCCTTTAAAGAAACAAAAGAAATAAGTACTATCATTGGATACGATATCGATAATAATTCTTTAAAAGAAGCTTTAAAGTTAGGAGCTATCGATGAACCTGCGAAAATATCAGATATTTCAAAAGCAGATTTAATAATTTTTGCAACGCCTGTAGAAAGTACAAAAAGTATTTTACATGATACAATTAGTCTAGCAAAAGAAAATACAGTTGTAACCGATGTTGGTAGTACGAAATATAAAATTACGCAACTCTTTGATACTTTCAAAAACAAAAGGGTCAATTTCATAGGCGGTCATCCATTGGCAGGATCCGAAAAGTCTGGTCCATTAAACGCCAAGGCGGATTTATTCAAAGGGAAAAAATATATATTGATAAAAAGCGCAAATTGTGACCAAGTATATTTTAATAAGTTTGAAAGGTTGATCACAAAAATCGGAGCCATTCCAATAATAATAGATGCCGAAACTCACGATGAAATTCTCTCAATAACAAGTCATCTGCCGCAGATAATTTCTTATTATCTAGTTAAAACTCTGATGAATTTAAAAGAAGATAATGAAAATTATCTAAAATTAGTCGGAGCTGGTTTTAAAGACACAACAAGGTTATCAAAAAGCGATCCCCAAATGTGGATCGATATATTCAAACAAAACAAAGAGAATATACTGCATGCCATAGAGAATTTTGAAAAAGAGTTAACTGCCTTCAAGAAGAACCTAATCGAAGATAAATACAATGAAATAAAAGATGATTTGAGCAAAATCAGTAAATTTGAGTTGTAAAGGCAAAAAAACTCAATATTGGGAGGAAAAGATGAAAATTGAAGTAACTCCAACAGAAAATATAAATGCAGAGATCACCCTACCAGGTGATAAATCAATATCACACAGGGCGCTAATCATTGGTTCCCTCGCTGAAGGTAAAACAAAAATACACAACTTGTTAAGTTCTGAAGATACCTTAAGCACGTTAAATATATTAAATTCAATAGGTGCCGATATTAAACAAATTGACAAAGATGAAGTAATTGTAGAGGGAAAGGGAAAGGACAATTTCATTGAACCATCCAACGTTCTAAACGCAAAAAACTCTGGTACAACAACGCGCTTAATGATGGGTGTGTTATCGGCTCAGAATTTTTACAGTGTAATTACAGGGGACGACTCTTTGAGGGAAAGGCCTATGAAAAGAGTCATAGATCCACTAAGTAAAATGGGTGGACGTTTTTTTGCGAGGAAAAATGGCGAGTTTGCTCCCATCACTATATTGGGAACAAAAGATATATCCCCCATTGTTTATAAAACCCCAGTTGCAAGTGCCCAAGTTAAATCTGCAATTTTGTTGGCTGGTTTGTATGCAAAAGGAGAAACTAAGGTAATAGAACCTGCTAAATCTCGTGATCATACTGAAAGGATGTTAAAATATTTTGGTGCTGATATCATTCAAAAAGATACAACCGTTGTTATCCAAGGTCTCACTAACAATTTAAAAGGTCGGGAGTTCTTTGTGCCAGGTGATATATCATCTGCATCCTTTTTCATAGTTGCTGCCCTTATAACCAAAAACTCTACTCTATTAATAAAAAATGTAGGAATCAACCCAACCAGAACAGGTATATTATCTGTGTTGAAGATGATGGGAGCGGATATAAAGATCATAAACGAAAAAACATTAAACAATGAGCCGGTTGGAGACTTACTCGTAAAAAGTAGTTCGTTACAGGGTGTTGAAATAAAAGGTGAGATGATTCCTTTGATTATCGATGAAATCCCTATATTGGCGATAGCTGCTACCCAAGCCAAAGGAAAAACAACTATAAAAGATGCAAAAGAATTACGTTACAAAGAAACAGATAGAATAAGGGCTATCACCAGCGAATTAAAGAAATTGGGCATAGATGTTTTAGAAAAAGAAGATGGTTTTGATATAATCGGAGGCCAAAGAATACGAGGGAACTGTACTTGTGAAAGTTACAATGACCATAGAATAGCAATGTCGCTTGCTATAGCCGGATTGATAGCAGATAATCCTATAGAAATTGATAATTTTGAATGTGTGAATATATCTTTCCCGAAATTTACAGAGATTTTTGAGAAGATAAGGTGTATATGATGAAAAAATTTGGATTATTAGAATACCCTCACAAAGAAAGCTTATCAAAAAAGGTTTTTAATGAATATTTTAAAAAAGCTAATATCGATGCTGTATATGAAGATATAGTCATAGTACCTGATAATTTTGACGATGAAATTAATAAATATATTAATTCTTACGACGGACTCAACGTTACTGTTCCATTCAAAGAAAAAGTGATTAAATATGTAGAACCAGTAGAAGAAGCTAAAGAAATAAATGCGGTTAACTGCATTTTCAACAATAAAGGTTACAACACAGATTGGAAAGGCTTTTATAACTCGTTAAATCCATCAATGCTGAAAGAACCGATCGTCTTAGTTGGAGCGGGTGGTGCGAGTAAATCCATCATCTACGCTTTATACAAAATGGGCATAAAAAAGTTGTTTCTTGTGAATCGAACGGTTGAAAAAGCGGAAAAATTGAAAAAGATTTTCTTGTCAAAAATAGATATAAAAATAGAATCTTTTGACCACCTACAAAGCATAATCCGTACTTCTAAAACCTTCATAAACGCCACTTCTATTGGAATGTTTGGAGAATCATTTAATTTAGAAGTTAGAGATCTTTCCAATCTATCTTTAATTTACGATATTGTTTACAATAATACCCCTCTCCAAAAGATTGCAAAAGAAAACAATATCAAATGTATAGATGGACGCACTTTTTGGTACCATCAGGGGGTAGAAAATTTGAAGATATGGCATATTTATACCCCAGAAATATTCGATGAAACTTTTAAAACTTTTGCTAGAGGTGAATAAAATGCAAGTAAAGATAGCAGGAGACTCACATGGTTCACAGATGATTGGATTAATAGAAGAAATACCAGCAGGGTTAAAAATAGATATAGAAAAAATAAACATAGATCTAAGAAGAAGACAGTTAGGGTACGGCCGTGGGAACAGGATGAAATTAGAAAAAGATGAAGTAATCATCGTTTCGGGATTATGGGAAGGAATAACCACTGGGGCTCCGCTGGTTTTAATCATAAACAACAAAGCAAAAAATCCTATCAAAGAAGAAAGACATATTCCAAGACCTGGGCATGGGGATTATTCTTGTTGGTATAAATACAGATTAGATGATTTGAATATATACACAGAAAGGAACAGCGCACGCTGGACAAGTGTACTTACCGCGATAGGGAGCGTTGTCAAACAATTTCTTGAAAATTTTGGTATAACAACGACGAGTTTTGTAAAATCTATTGGAAAAGTCAGTGTCGAAGAAGAAAGGTTTGAAGAAATCCAAAAAGATTTCACTTACTATATCCAAAAAAGAAATGAATCAGAAGTTCAATGTCCTTTTGAAGATATTTCTGAAAAAATGATGGAAGAAATAAAAGAAAATGCCCTAAAAAAAGCAACTACCTTGGGAGGCAGTGTAACAACATTCGCCACAAATGTGAAACCTGGATTGGGAAGTTACGCCGATGTTTTGAACAGAGTTGATTCAAAAATAGGAAAATACTTTATGTCGATCCCTTCTGTGAAAGGGGTTTTTATAGGCAAAGAAGATGTGAGTATCCCTGGATCTGAATTCCAAGATCCTTTCAAAGTGGAAAATAGCGATATACGCAGAACGAAGAATTACGCAGGTGGCATAGAAGCAGGGATAACCAATGGAGAAAATATAATGGTCACTACATACTTCAAACCTATTTCTACACTTGCAAATCCTCTTCCTTCTGTTGATCTTAAAACCAAAGAACCAAAAGAAGCACTTTACATAAGATCTGATTCTGTTGTTATTCCTGCAGCGACGGTAATAACAGAATGTACCCTTGCTATTATATTAATGGAAGAAATTATAGACGGATTTGGAAACGATAATATTGAACTTGTAAAAGACAGATACTTCAAGAAATATGGTGATATTCGATGAAAATTTTCTTAGTAGGAATGATGGGATCTGGAAAAACGACCCTCGCAAAAAAGATTTCAAAAGTGCTTTCCATACCCTATATCGACATAGATGAAGAAATCGAAAAAAACGAAAATCTTAAAATAAAAGACATCTTTGAAAGATACGGTGAAGAATACTTCAGGAAATTGGAAAACGACATTCTCGAAAAATTAGCAGAAAACACTCAATCCATAGTCGTATCAACTGGGGGAGGAATAATCTTAAACGCTAAAAATAGAACCATATTGAAAAAAGAAAATGCCATATACCTGAGTGTCGCTCCTGAAAAGCTTAAAGATCGTGTAAGTTTAGAAAATAGACCCGTTCTAGCAAACAACAAAGAAAATATTATAAAGATATACCAAGATCGAAAAGAATTATACGAACAATTCAAAACGGTCGATATCACAAATTTGACCGAATGGGAATCAGTTGCTAAAATCCTCTACCAATACGATATCAAAAACGATGCTGAAATAGATTCATCTTTTCAAAAAGTATCAATAAATGCAGGAAGTCTAAAGTCTCTCCCCCCAGATTCCATAGTTTTTACCAGCGAAAAGGTCAATGAACTATACGGAGAGTACCTACCACAGAAAAAACTTGTCTTACCAAACGGAGAAAAAACAAAAGACATCTCTTTTGTAATAAGGGCTTACGAATATCTACTTGAAAACAATGTCTCTAGAGATAACTTACTCCTTGGGATTGGCGGAGGAACTATAACTGATTTTACAGGTTTTGTTGGCTCCACTTACAAAAGAGGAATGAACTTTTCTTTTTACCCTACCACACTTCTTTCTCAGATCGATGCTGCAATAGGAGGAAAAAATGGAATAGATTTCAAAAAATACAAAAATGTCGTGGGGACAATAAACTTACCCAAAGAAGTGATTATAGATCCACTTTCTATATTATCCTTAAATGACGAAACATTCATAGAAGGTTTAATCGAAGGTTATAAAATGGCATTGATCTCAGGAAATGATTTTTATGAGTATTTTAAAGAGAATATGCACGAGATACTTAATAGGAATCTATATAAATTATCTTTTTTTATTAAAAGATCCGTAGAGGAAAAACTTCGTATAGTGGAACAAGACTTCAAAGATACGGGGTTGAGAAGTTGTTTGAATCTTGGACACACTTTAGGTCACACCTTTGAAGCCGCTACAGGCATTGCACATGGCTTATCGGTAGGATGGGGTTTGATCAAAGAAATAGAATTTTTTTACAAGAAAAAATATTTGGAAGAAAAAGAGTATCTAGAAATTAAAGACACATTAGAAACACTTGTTCCTGAAAAAGTTAAAAACATTCAAATAGAAGAAAAAGACATATATTATTATTTATCAAACGACAAAAAAATAGGGGCAAATCAAAAAATAAGGTTCTATCACGAAAATAGTGGGTAATTAAGCTGGAGTTAAATTAAGTTTACCAAGGGCAATAAAGATAGTGATTTTTAAATTCTTTAATGTTTTAAAACCAAAAGCCCTTTTAGTAAATCCTCTAAGTTTAGAGTTCATACCTTCTATTTTCCCGTTAGAGCTATTCGATTTTATGTGCAACAAGTTCCTTACTA